>CAJUJZ010000094.1:0-4394 GCA_910586745.1 uncultured Mucispirillum sp.
AAAAAAAATATATAGCTTTCAGCGATTGCAGATTAATTGCAGATTTCTAACTATACCGTGCTAAATCATATTTTTCAGGAAACTCAAGGACAGCAGTTCATCTAAAGCTGACATTACTTTTATATTTTTTCATCTGCCTGACTTACTGCATATTCAGCAATATTTATACCATAAGCATGGACACTTTTTTTCTTAAAGCCAGAACTAAATATCCAAATACACAGCCCATATCAATAACTGTTTTTTGTGCATACTTTAATACTAACTGTTCTTATAATCAACACTCTTTGACATAAATCACCCTATAATTTACTTTATTTTTTATATCACATATAAATTTCAAGTATAAATATTTATTAATGTAAAATATTATTGAAAATTAATTCATTATATGCAATAATTTAGTATGGTTTAATATAAAGATGTCTTTTGCTATTGTGGTATTATGAATAACAGGTATTATGATTTAATAAAAAAATTTTTATTTTCACTTAGATATACTGGCATTAAGTCTACTTATAAAAAAGTTGACATATTCATCAAAAATATTATTGCCGGCAGACAGTTAAACAAATATTCCTTTGACTGCTTTTATCAGGCAAAATATATTCCATCAAACACTTTAAGTACAGATATTAAACCAATAACATTTTACAGTATTACTCAAACAGATATTGCAGCACTTGTTGTAAGAAAACCTCTTTATTTAAACCATTACACACCAAGAATACCTCTTGTATACAGCAACAATGCAACTGAAAGAATAAATTATCACATCAGGCTTGCAAAAGAATACCAGATATATGCTTTCTGCTATGAAATAAATAATGTTAATAAATATAAAAATTTTATCAGTGCATTAAACCTGTGTGATGAAACATATCCATTCTGCTTAAGCCTTGATATCTGTCTTACTGCTGATGATATTAATACTGTATTAAACAGCACTGATTTTTCTAAAATGATAAAAATCGATGAAAAATATATTATTATTTTAGATATACGCAGACTTAAAAATCATCAAGATATTGATAACTTTATTAATTCTGCATTCAGTATAATATCACACAATATTAAAAATTTTCAAATATGGTGCAGAATACTGCATTCTACTGATTTTAAAAATGATAAAGTAGCAAGATTTATATACTATCCTGATACTGACAAAATACCATCAATTGCAGCAAATAGTATTTCATATATTAATAAAAAAGTTCAAAACTTTTTATACAGTTATGATTATCTGGCTCATTTTTTCAACCACCACCCTGTAAAATCAGATACACCATACTATAAAACAATTATCAATGGTAAAGATGCTCTTTATAAAACTGAATCTTCAGTTTATAAATACAGCCTTGATATTTTTTATAACTGGATAAAAACAGAATGTGGTTTTCTCAGAGATCATTTTAATGAAAATGAAAGATTTTTATTTATAGATTCTTTTAATAACTGGGACGAATACAGCCATATTGCTCCTGAAAAAAAAACAGGACATGCTTTTCTAAATACAATGTACAGAGCAGTATTTAATAAAAAAATATATGGCAAAAAACTTTCATCATACTCTCAAAATATGCCTGAAGAAATGTGCAGCAAAGCTCAAATATGCCTGCAGATTCATATTTTTTATCTTGATTTACTGGAAAATATTGTTGCTGAAATAAATAAAATTCCATATGCTTTTGACTGCTATATATCTACTGATAATGAAGAAAAAGCAGAATATATTAGAAACTACTTTAAAAGCCATTCTAATGCCGTAAATGTTATAGTAGAGCTTTATGACAATAAAGGCAGAGATGTATATCCATTTATTGCACAAATGAGCAAATATGTTACAAAATATAAATTTATATGCCACCTGCATACCAAAAAATCAAAAATAGATATTTTTGGAGACAACTGGAGGGAATACCTTTTTGGCTCGCTTTTTGGGACAAAAGCAAATATAGAAAATATTATAAAAAACCTTGAAATGAATAAAGGACTTGGATTAGTTTTCCCTAAACCATTTCATAATCTTGAAAATGCTATTCACTGGGGCTTGAATAAAGAACTGGCAGAAAATATTCTGAAGCAATTAGATATTGATATAAGACTGCCTGTAAATCATATTGTTTTTCCTGTAGGCAATATGTTCTGGGCAAGGGTAGACGCTGTGCTGCCGCTTTTTACAAACACTCTCTCTGATAACTTCCCTAATGAAAAAGGTCAGGCAGACGGAACAACAGCTCATGCAATAGAAAGACTGTGGGTTTATACAGCTGAATATAATGGATATACATTCAGCTGGTGTGGTGATAAATAATTCTATTTTACTTTTCAACATAATTCTATTTTACTTTTTAACATATTTCTATTTTACTTTTTAACATATTTCTATTTTACTTTTTAACGTAATTATATTATACTATTTCAATAAAGCATACTTTACTTTTGAAGCAGGTGATATTATGACACTTGGCAGATGGCAGAATAAAAACATTGAATATTTAAGACAAAAACGAAGGATTGTGCAAATTACTGGTGCCAGACAGTGTGGAAAAACGACTGCAGCAAAAAACATAACAGCACAATATGACTACATATATCATACAATGGATAACAGCACAAGTTTTGCTGCATGTATTGCTGACACTAAATATTTCCTTACACATGATAAAGATATTATGATTATAGATGAAGTGCAAAAAGCACCTGTTATCATTACTGCATTAAAAGAAATTGTTGATGAAGATAACAGAATGGGCAGATATATTATCACTGGCAGTGCTGATATACAGGCTCTTCCTCAGGTAAATGAATCTATGGCAGGAAGACTTGGACGCATATTATTACGCACATTTTCCCAAGGGGAAATATTAGAAAAAAAACCAGCATTTATTGAAAATCTTAAAAATTTAAACTTTCATAATACTTATGAATATAATGGCAAAGAAGAAATTTTAGATATCGCTTTAAAAGGCGGTTATCCTGAAACATTAGGCTATGATTTAAAAGATATTAAAAACTGGTGTAAAGACTATATTAATGCTATATTAGAAAAAGATTTAGTGGATATAGAAAAAATTAGAAACCATCAGGATATGAAAAAACTTATAGAAACTACTGCTGCGTGGAGTTCTAAATATATGGAACAAAACGCAATAAGAAGTGCCTTATCTATTGAAAAACCTACTTTTAATAAATATCTTACACTGCTTGAAATAATGTATATTATAGAGCAGCTGCCAGCATTTACAAAAACAGATTATGAGAGAGTTACTAAAAAACCAAAGCTATTTATGACTGATACTGCAATTATTACATCAGTTTTAAACTATACTATGGATAAAGTTAGATATGACCAGGATATTTCAGGAAAACTTGTAGAAAGTTTTGTGCATCATGAGCTTGCTTCACTTGTAGATTATTATAATGGAGAATACAGCCTTTACCATTTTCGAGATAATGCTGGTCATGAGATAGATTTTATATTGCAGAATAATGAAAATAATAATTTATATGCAGTAGAAGTAAAAGCTGGCAGTAATATAAGCAGTAATGATTTTAAACATATTAAATGGTTTAAAGATAATATTGTAAAAAATAGTAATTTTAAAGGTATAATATTATATACTGGTAAACATACCCTGTCTTTTGGGGAAAATATGCAGGCAGTGCCTATGTGTGCACTGTGGGAATGAAAATATATAAAACAGGCTTTACATTAAAGCTGCCAAGAATTCATCATCCACTATCCATTCAGAGATATATTTCAAACCCACTACTCTCTATTCAGAGCCTGATAAGCATTTTTTATTACGCTGCATCCCAAGAGTATAGAAAACGGCTTGCATTAATATTGGGCAATACCCGTTTTTTCGCATACTGCCAAATTCCCAAATAAGAAGTGAGGAATCAAAATTTGCACAGGCTGGACCAAAAACGAAGAATATATAATATGCAAATTTATATTGTCTACAATAAATTAGAATATAAATATATGCAGTATATGCAGTCTAGTTCCTTCGCCTAAAAGGCTTAGGAAGACACAGCTGTAATGGTTTAAGTAAATAAGTATTCTAGTCCACACCACTATCCATTTTGAATCTGGTTTCCAACTCACTATTGTCTATTCTGAGACTGATTTGCAGGCGAAGAATCTATAATATGAAATTTATATTGTCTACAATAAATTAGAATGTAAATATATGCAGTATCTACAGTCCAGTTCCTTCGCCTAAAAGGCTCAGGAAGACACAGCTGTAATAGTTTAAGTAAATAAGTATTCTAGTCCACACCACTATCCATTTTGAATCTGGTCTCCAACTCACTATTGTCTATTATGAGCCTGATTTGCAGGCGAAGAATCTATAATATGAAATTTATATTGTCTACAATAAATT
>CAJUJZ010000094.1:4494-8768 GCA_910586745.1 uncultured Mucispirillum sp.
TGATTTGCAGGCGAAGAATCTATAATATGAAATTTATATTGTCTACAATAAATTAAAATATAAATATATGCAGTATATGCAGTCCAGTTCCTTCGCCTAAAAGGCTCAGGAATACACAGCTGTAACGGTTTAAGTAAATAAGTATTCTAGTCCACACCACTATCCATTTTGAACCTTATTTCCAACTCACTATTGTCTATTCTGAGACTGATTTGCAGGCGAAGAATCTATAATATGAAATTTATATTGTCTACAATAAATTAGAATGTAAATATATGCAGTATCTACAATCCAGCTCCTTCGCCTAAAAGGCTCTGGAAGACACAGCTGTAATGGTTTAAGTAAATAAGTATTCTAGTCCACAACACTATCCATTTTGAACCTTATTTCCAACTCACTATTGCCTATTATGAGCCTGATTTGCAGGCGAAGAAACTATAATATGAAATTTATATTGTCTACAATAAATTAGAATGTAAATATATGCAGTATCTACAATCCAGCTCCTTCGCCTAAAAGGCTCTGGAAGACACAGCTGTAATGGTTTAAGTAAATAAGTATTCTAGTCCACAACACTATCCATTTTGAACCTTATTTCCAACTCACTATTGCCTATTATGAGCCTGATTTGCAGGCGAAGAATATATAATATGCAAATTTATATTGTCTACAATAAATTAGAATATAAATATATGCAGTATCTGCAATCCAGTTCCTTCGCCTAAAAGGCTCAGGAAGACACAGCTGTAATGGTTTAAGAATGGAAGACATTTATTAAACAATAATAAAAAATACACATCCTGTATTTTTTATTGACAAGCGTTTAGTCGCAATAAATGCTCCTGCTCTTACTGCCATACGGCTCATACTGTGCCGCCTAAAATAGATTGAAAATAAAGTATCTGTTATTTAAATATATTACACAAATGAGTGCAAAGTATAAAAATTATAATTTATCAAGATAATCTACATAAAAACAGTTTTTAATTCATTTATTAGTATATTATTTTCTTCTTCTGCTCTTACAACAAGTCTTATATAAATGCCATCATTAAACCCCTTTTTACTAGAACAGTCTTTGATTAATAAATTTTTAGATAATAAGTAAGTCATAACTGAATGGATATTAAAATCTGATTTTTCTATTTTGCATAAAATATAATTAGCCTGTGACAAGTAAACTTTAATACCATTTATTGTTTTAAGACTTTCCTGCATTTTTTCACGGACAGCAGCTATCTTATCGCATGCTTTTTTATAATCTTTTCTGTATTTACCAATTATCTGCATAAAAAATTCGCCAAATGAATTAATATTCCATATTGAACAAGCTGAAGATACTGCTTTTACTATTTCAGTATTTCCTGATACCATTACACCTAATCTTAAACCTGGAACACCATAGGATTTTGATATGCTTTTCACCACAATCAGATTTTTATATTTTTCTAATATATTATTATTTATTAATGTATATCTATGGGTATTATCTGCAAAATCTATAAATGATTCATCAAAAATAACTAAGATATTATGTTTTAAAGTATAATCAAGCACTTTTATGATTTCATCATAAGAAATTAAATATCCACTAGGGTTATCTGGAGCAATTATTACCATTCTTTCAATACTGTTACTCATCATAAATGAAATAATCATATCTGCATTATAAGAAAAATCATCATTTATTTTCATTGGTATGATGCTTTCTTTTTGAATACTGTTTGCATATTCTTCAAATGATGGGAAAATTATTCCTGTTTTTTCATTATAATTGCTCATTAATTGTCTGATTAATTCTGCAGCACCATTACCAACAGTAATATATTCCTGCTTAACATTAAACATGGTAGCTGCAAGGCTTCTATTTACATTCATTCCTGATGGATAATTAATCAGCAGCTTTTCAAATGAACTTTTAAACTCATCATTCATTTTTTGTGGCGGAAAATAAGGATTAACTAAATAGCAAAAATCTAATAAATTATCAAAACGCCAGTAACCGCCGAATCTCTTAAAATAACTGTCCAGTTTAATATCATCTGGTGCAAACATACTTTCTGCAATATGTAAATCGTTTGCATCATCTATTTCATACCAACTGCCACTTTTTACAAACACTCTCTCTGATAACTTCCCTAATGAAAAAGGTCAGGCAGACGGAACAACAGCTCATGCAATAGAAAGACTGTGGGTTTATACAGCTGAATATAATGGATATACATTCAGCTGGTGTGGTAAATAACTTTAAAATTTTTTCATAAACTCATTTAGATTATCGCATGGCTTTTGTTTTGGTCTTCCCAAATCACTTCTATTGCCTTTTGATACCATTATTTCAATAAAAGAACACTTATTGTTTGCATTTTTAAGTGCCGGCTTGATTTTTTCTAATGTATCAACTCTTTCTATATATTCATAGTTACATGACTTGGCTATTTGACATAAATCTACATTAAAAGCAACTGTTGGCTGCCCTCCAACAGAATCGTGTGCACCATTATTTAAAACAATATGGCATAAATTTTTTGGTTTTATACTTCCAATAATTGATAATGCACCCATATGCATTAATACAGCACCATCACCATCAAGGCAGTATATTTGTTTTGATGTGTTTAAAGCTGCACCTAATGCAATAGATGAAGCATGTCCCATAGCACCTACTACCAATAAATCAGCATGATGAGACTGATTATTCATTTCTCGTAATTCATATAACTCTCTAGAAATCATACCTGTTGTAGAAATAAATAAACTGTCATTATCAGCACAAGATATAATGTGTTTTATAGCATCTTCTCTTTTGACTGCATATTTATCTTTTATTTTATTTTGAAGTTTATATTCTCCAAAAGTATTTTTTTTGACTATTAGAGCAAATGGTTCCTTATGTTTATGAAGATAATCATTTACTCTTTCTATTTGAGTTATCACATTTTCATCAGTATTTTCTAGTATTTCATATTTTATTTCCATACTATCAAGAATATTTAATGTTACTCTGCCCTGCTTTATATGCTGCGGTTCATCACTAGTACCTGGTTCACCTCTCCAACCTATAAGTAAAAGCATTGGAATACTGTAAAGCTCTTTGTCTGCCATAGATAATATTGGATTAACTATATTTCCCTCACCAGAATTCTGCATATATACTAATGGAATTTTACCTGTTGCACTATAATAACCAGCAGCAATGCATACTGCATTACCTTCATTAGCTGCTATAATATTTTCTTTAAAGCTTTTATGGTCAGTTACATAGGCACAAAAAGACTTCAATAAAGAATCTGGAACACCAGTAAAAAAAGATATTTCTTTATTATCAAGCAAATTATAGAAAAATTCTGGTGAAATCATTTTACTTTCCTCCAGGTATTAATTCTAAAATTTCTTTTATTGGCATACACATACTATCTGCTTCTAATGATCTGGAATTCATTAAAATTGTTTCTGCTACTTTTTGCATTGCTGGATATGCTGCTCTAAGCATATGATTAGCATATATTATTATTTTTGCACCCCATTCTGCAAATTCTTCTTCTCTAAACTGGTTATATGTAGTAGGTACAAGAACAATAGGTACATCTTTGTATATACTGTGAAATCTTTGGCAAAATTCTTTAATATCCTGTCCTGTTTTTTCTTTGCTGTGTATCATAACACCATCGGCACCAGCTTCAATATAGTGTTTTGCTCTTTCAAGTGCATCATCAACAGAATATCCAGCTATTAAGCTTTCTAATCTTGCAATTATCATAAAATCGCTTGTAACTTGAGCTTGTTTTCCTAAATGTATTTTATGGCAAAAATCTTCAACATCAGCTAATTCCTGCTTTACTTCTGTTCCAAAAAGTGAATTTTTTTTCAAGCCTACTTTATCTTCAATAATAACTGCAGATATACCATTTCTTTCAAGTGTTTTAACAGTATATGCAAAATGTTCAGCCTTACCACCAGTATCTCCATCATAAATTATTGGCTTTGTTGTACATTCTAATATATTTGTTAAATCCTGTAATCTAGTTGTTAAATCAACAACCTCAATATCTGGTTTACCTTTACTTGTAGAATCTGTTAAACTTGATGACCATATTCCATCAAAAAAGACTTCTTTATCATCTTTTGTTACTGATATATTTTCGATTATAAGTCCTGAAAGACCTGAATGTGCCTCTAAAATTCTGACAATACTTTTAGAATTAATCAGCCTTCTTAATGATGCTAATCTTTTTTCTGGTGTAGTTCCAATTTTATTCATCTCATTAACCATA
>CAJUJZ010000095.1 GCA_910586745.1 uncultured Mucispirillum sp.
ACTGGTTTTGCATATTTCTATGCAGATAGAGAAGAAGAAGCATTAATACATTTTAAAAAAGCAGTTGAACTTATACCAAAAACAAAAGAAAGTGCTGTAAAATGGCGTGATTTTAATATTGGATATTTCATAGGCGAATGTGAAGACATTTTAAAAGCTAAAAAAATAAAAGATAAGTTTGGCACTGGCAAAAAAGCATCTAAAGAAGATACTCTTAATTTTATTCTTTTTAACCTGCTGCATAGAAGTCTGCCTCAGGAAGATTTTGTTACAGATAACAGTATATATATTCCTGAATGGATGCTTGTTATCAGACCTTTCATTATTGATTTTGATAATGAAAAAATAGAAATAGAATGGAATATTATATGTCCTGTATTTGATAACAGCATAAAAGAATTAACTTTTGGAGCTGGTGAAAGTTTATATGAAGCTGTTTTTATTGCTGTTGGCACTTTTACTGCATCTTTACTGCAAACAGTAAAAAATATCTTGTCAAATAATCCTGCAAAATTTACATATTCTTCTGAATTTAACAGCCACTATCATAGCTGGAATGTATATTATAATCCGCTTCTTGTTGCAAGAGATGAAATGCAGTCTGACAGACTAGATGATTTAATTTTCTGGAATCAGATAGAAAACATACTTCATAAATATCTTGGCAACCAAAAATCTGTCTGTATAAAAATATATGCTGCAAAATTTGCAGGTAATATTATCAGTGAATGCTGCATTGACGATATCTATGTAAATGAACTTAGTAATATAATAGGCGATTATATTGATAATTCCCTTAATATTCCAGACAATTTTTATACTATAAGACAATATATTATCCTTACCCAGCATGAAGAAACAACGCTGCCTTATAAATATGAAGGAAAAGAAGGATATATAGAATTAAAAAACAGCCTTAAAAAAATATGCGATATAATCTATGACTTAAAGCCATTTGATGAAGAAGAACATGATGACATAGAATATGCATTTTATTATCTTATAGATAAGCTTAATGATGCTGTTAACGATTTTACATTATGCATTGAATCTTTAATTTTTATCCCAGAAATATTTGCAGCAAACCTGTATGACGGTATTGCATTTCCTGAAAGTATAGTTATATATATGCAGGATGAAGAAGAACCAGTATCTATTAACTACACCCAGTTTGCAGATTACAGCAGAATATACAGAGCAGTGTGGGAAATATTTGACAGCTTTGAAGATACAGAGAAAAGAGATATTATATATAATAAATTTATAAGTATGAGTTTTTCTATTAACAGCATAATAGCTGAAGGCAAAAAAATAGAAGATTTAGAAGATTCTGATGAAATTTTAATACCTGTATTTGAAATAAATGCAGATGAAAGATTTGAAATAAGATAGTCTATTCAGACTGTCAAAAAAGTTATTGATTATTTTAAACTTATAACAAGAAATATTATCTGCATTAAAAATTAATCTGTTTAACTAAGCTTGGAGCATATATCCAAGTTTAGTTACCCTTATAGCCTAATAAAATGTGGCAAGTGTTTTTTTATGAGTAAACTACACCCGACTGAATAAGCAGGAATAAGAAAAAGTGGCTGGCGAGCATTATTAGGCTGGCAAAAGACTGGCGAAAAAATGTATTTTTTCGACAATCTGCTATTCACTTATATTATTTCAAAACCCTTCCTTTTAAATTCACTTACTTTTTTTGCTTTTTTTCTATATATTGTAAAATCTGCCTGCAGTGAAAACATATCCAGTTTATAAGGGACTACTCTTATTTTATCCCCTACTCTATACCTTTCGCCACTTCTATCCCCTATAGCAGATTCTCCATATTTATAAAAAATGTCAAAATCAATATATGAATAATCAATATATCCTGTCATCATTAATTTTTCTATATATATAAATATGCCGTTTCCTGTAATTCTATTAATATAGCCGGTAAAAACATTATCATAATGGCTTGAAATATATTCAAGTTTTTTAAATCCGCCTATATCATGTTCTGCATCCTGAGCTGCCCGTTCTCTTTTTGAACAGTGAGCAGCAAACTCTTTTAACTCTTCAAGTGGCTCACTTATGCTTCCAAGCTTAAGACCTGCCAGCAATGCCCTGTGAACTAATAAATCAGGGCAGCGTCTAATAGGGCTTGTAAAATGGGTGTAAGCACTGGAAGCAAGCCCAAAATGACCTTGATTTTCTGTAGTATATTCTGCACGCATCATACTTCTTATAAGCAGCGAGCCTAAAAGGTTTGAATGTTTAGATGATGCTGCAATCCTGCTTAATTCAGAAACAGTTTCTGGTGTAACAGGGTATTCAACTGGCGGCACTTTTAAGCCAAAATTTCTTGCCATTTCTATCCAGTCATCTATTTTTTTCACATCTGGCTCACCATGAACTCTGTATATGCCTTTTAAATTATGTTTTTCAAAATATTCTGCTGCAGATTCATTTGCTGCAATCATAAAACATTCTATTAATCTTTCTGCATATCCCCTTTCTCTAGGCTTAATATCTATAATTTTCCCTTCATCATCAAAGAAAAATTCAGCTTCTGGTAAATCAAAATCAATAACACCATCTCTTTCACGCTTTGCAAGAAGTATTTCAGTTAATTCTTTAGCAGTCTGCAAAAATGGAATAAGTTTTTCATCTTCACTTTCTGCCATATTATTAAATATATCATTTACATAGTTATATGTAAGCCTGTGGTTAGAATTAATCACTGAACGGTAAAATTCAGCCTCTTTTTTATGGCCTGACGCATCAAAAACCATTCTGCATGTAACAGTATATCTATCTTCATGTGGTACAAGACTGCATACACCGTTTGAAAGCACTTCAGGAAGCATTGGTATTGCAAATTCTGGAAAATATATACTTGTGCCACGCTCCATTGCTTCTTTATTCAAATAACTTCCACGCTCTACATATCTTGAAACATCAGCAATATGGACATAAAGCTCGTAATATGAGCCTTTTTTAAATATGCTTATTGCATCATCAAAATCTCTTGCACTCATCCCGTCTATTGTAACAGTATAAAGCTCTCTAAAATCAGTAAGATTTTTCTTGTTTATTTTAAATGTGCCATTTTCAATTCTTTCGCATTCCTGCATTACTTCATCAGGAAATTTACAAGTTAAAGCATACTTATACATGACGATTTTATTATCTATATCTTTATCTCTCAAAGTGCCTATTTTTTCTATTATTCTTCCAATTGCACAATTATTCTGCGATGGATATTTTTCTATTTTACATATTACAACATCATCATCATTTAATTCTTTACTGCTGTTTTTTATTATTATATGACCTTGAAAATTTCGGGAAAATGGTATAATGCGATAATTGTTTCTATATTTTTCCACAACTCCCACTACCTGCTCTATACCACGCTCTATAATCTGCACTACCTCTGCTTCCCGTTTTCCTTTATATATACCAATACGGGCAAGACATACATCATTATGACTGGCACCTTTTAATTTTTTAGGATGAATAAAAGCATCCTCTATATTTTTATCATCAGGTATGAAAAAGCCATACCCATCTTTATGTATAGATACAGTGCCTTTAAGTGTTACTCCAATCTGGCTTTTTTTATCAAGCCTTTCTTCCTGCTTTTCTTCTTTTTTTTCTTTTTTTATTTTCCTAACATTTTCTTCTATAATATCCTGTGGCAGATTTTTTATAAGCTTTCTTGCCTGTCTTTCATCAATACATAAGATATTTGCAAGTTCATAAGAAGAAATACTTGGAAATTTTACTAATATATTCAATGCTTTTTTTCGTAATTTATTATCCAAAATAATATCCTTAATTTATTCTGATAAAACAGAAAGATACCTTTCACCAGTGTCTGGTAATAATACAGCAATATTATTACCTGCATTTTCTTTTCTTGCTGCCACTTTCAAAGCTGCTGCCATTACCGCACCTGATGATATACCTGCTAAAATACTTTCTTTTTTGGCTAAATCTTTTGCCATATTATATGCTTCTTCATCAGTAACCTGTACTACTTCATCATATACTTTAGTATTTAATACTTCAGGCACAAACCCAGCACCTATTCCCTGTATCTTATGTGGTCCGGCTTTGCCGCCAGATAATACAGGCGATGATGCAGGCTCTACTGCTATTACTTTTATATTACTGTTTTTTTCTTTTAAATATTCACCAACACCAGTAATTGTGCCACCTGTCCCTATTGCTGCTATGAAAATATCTATTTTACCATCCATATCATCATAAAGTTCTTTTGCAGTAGTTACTTTGTGAATACTACTGTTAGCTTTATTTTTAAACTGCTGCGGCATAAACGCACCATCTATTTCTTTTGTAAGTTCTTCTGCCTTTGCAACTGCTCCACTCATACCCTTGCTGCCTTCTGTTAATACTATTTCTGCACCAAAAGTCTTAAGCAGTTTACGCCTTTCAATACTCATAGTTTCTGGCATTGTAAGTATTAAACGGTATCCTTTTATTGTGGCAGCACCAGCAAGCCCAATACCTGTATTTCCACTTGTTGGCTCTACAATAACGCCGCCTTTTTTTAATAATCCATCACGCTCTGCCTGTTCTATCATAGCCAGACCAACCCTGTCTTTTACACTTGAAAATGGATTAAATGATTCCAGTTTTGCATATATAAATGCATTAGTATGATTTAATTCATTGATTTTCACAATAGGGGTATTGCCTATTAATTCTAACATATTTTCTGCGATTTTCATAATATACTCCATTAAAATATTTCATATATAATATTTGCTCACTGGAAAAAAAGCAATAGAAATAGATTTAATATACAAAAAATCCCTTTTTTTAAATGAAAATAGTGTCATACTGTGCTTTATTTATAAGCAAAACAGATAAAACATAATATAATAATGTTTCCTGCTTTTCCATATAAAAAACACAACTTACTGCCTAATATATTTATAATGTCAATAACAAATTAGACTAGACATATTTATTCATCTTTATTACATTATATTTATGAAAAAGATAAGTTTACTATTTTTAAAATTTTTAACAGGTTTTATTACTTTATACTTAGCATCAGTGTTTATAAATCTTTTTGGTATGGTTATATATGCTTTAAGTGTATTAGTTATTGCTGTGCCAATAATATTAAACAATGCAGCACGATTCAGCTTAAAAAAAGAAATCAAGGTAATAGAATATGAAAAAGGCAGAAAATTATATAAACTGCTTTCTGGCAAAACTTTTGGCTATATTATTATAATTTTTACTGCTATAATACTTGCTTTTATTATACCAGTTAGAATATTTTTATTTTCAAGCATAGAATTTTTATGCCTGCTGATTATTTTCCCGCTGCTTTTACTTTCAAGGTTTTTAAGCACAAAAATAGTTCTTGCAATATATAATAATAAGTTTGCACCCTATAAAATAGAAAGTCTTACTTATATTTTAACAGCTTTTTTTACTGCTGTTATTTTTCCACTTCTTTCATACAGTATAAAAGATATTAATATACACATTCCATTTTTAGATAATGATTTAATATCTTTACAGTATAACTATACAGCATATATGGCAGGTAATTTTTTAAACTTTTTTGATAATATTACAAATACTATACTTGATGCAGAAGTAATAAAATCTGCACCCCTTTGGTTTTTTGGTATGCTTTTAATAGTGTTAAGCGGTGGCGGATTGCTTTTTTACGGCATAGTCAGCTTTATAAGTTTTTTCTTTATCAAAAAAGAAAATCTTGCAAAAGTATTTATGCCTGTCAGATGTGATGAAAAAACTAAAATAAATAAATTTATTATATCATTTGTAATTACTCTGCTTACAGTATTTATATATCCATCTGTTTTTGCTGCAGTTACATATATTGCTGCTGCAAAGCAGAAAATAGTGGAAGATACTATTAAGGCAAATACTACCGCTGTAGAAGTAATAAATGGTGTTATGTATAAGACAGGTACATTAAATAAAATACAGCTTGCCACAGATATTGCATATGGTGCTGCAAAAGGTGACATGATAAATGAAGTAAATAAAATGTATGATGAAATACTTTTAAATACTGATAAATATTTAGACTGGTATTACAGCTTATCAGCAGAATACAGCAGACTTTTTAAATTAATAACTGGCTCTATTGAAGACTATATGGCAGATAAATTAAAAGAAAACCTTATGGACAACATAACAACAGTAGTGAACTTTGATACAGCAGATGCAAATATTACAAAACTGCAGAATGATATAAATAAAATACTTGATGAAAATAAAATAACAGAAAAAAATGCTCTGTATTCAGTAACAGCAGATATTAAAGTAGAAAATATATACAGTCTGGCTGAAATAGAGCCGCTGTTTGATTTGAAAAAGAGAGTAATAGCATCTACTGGAGGCGGCTTGGCAGCTGGAGCAATAGTAGGCACAATAGCAAGTAAAGTAGCTGCAAAAACTGGCTTTAAAGCAGCTGCAAAGGCTGCAGCAAAAGCAGCAGCTGGAAAAGCGGCAAGTGCTGCAGTTGGAGTTGCTGCAGGAGTTATTTCATCAGTCTTTACTTCACCTGTAGGTGGTGCAGCTATTGGCACAGCTACAGGGGTTGCTATAGACAAAGGACTTTTGAAATTAGAAGAAGCAGTAAACAGAGAAGAATATAAAAAAGAGATTACATCAAGTATAGAAGAAAACAGACAACAAATGCTTAATGCAGTAAACAAAGCATTTGAAAGTAGATAGATTTTACGGCTCTATATCTTCTTCCTTAATAATATCTTTATCGTTTGTTACTTCGTGATATACAGTATATGTACTCCAGTTGTATTTAACTCTGTCTATCATATATCTATTTAAAAAATCAAAAGATGCTTTATTTTGATTATCAGCATCTTTTAAATCATTAGGAATAATATTTCCTGCAGGGATAGAAAGAGTTAAATATTTAAGCTTCTGCTCATATCCTGCAGACTGTAATTGTTCATCTTTGTTTTTTGCTCTTTCTGCATGCCATTTTTCTTCTAATGATTTATTATAAAGCTCTCTTTCTTTGATTAATGCATCAGATTTATTTACAAAGCCAGCATATTGAGAAGGTGTGAGTATTTCATCTAAATCAAATTTAAAATTACTGTATAATGTTCTGCGTTTTGCCATAAACATATCTCTTTCTGCAGTATATTTTAATACATACTTAGCAGAAAGTTTATCAAGAGCCGCCTTCTGGTCAGGTGTAAGCCCTGCATTTTTTAAAAGATGAGTATTATATATCCGCTCAGATAATACATTAATAGAATAAGGGTTGCCCTCTACTTTATTAAATATAACAGGCATAATAGCAGCACCAGTTAATGCACCAAGGAAAAAGATAGTCAGGAATGCAAATATAAATTTAATAGATTTTTTCACTGCCATTTATCTATACAACCCCGTATTAAAATAATCTGTCACCATAAACTCTGCCATTGCAGGGTCATAGTTTGAAAATAGATTTAGTGCTAATAAAACAGCTGCTGCTGCCACAATAGCTGAGCCTATGAAGAATTTTCTATATACTTTCTCAAAGGAAATAATATTATCATCCTGAGATGCCTTATCAATTTTTGCCATTACATTATCAGTAAACTCTGCTGATGGCTCTATAACAGGCTGTTTAGCAAGCAGATTTAATATATCATCAATATTTTCTTCATTATATTTAAAATTCTGCTCTGCTTTAATTCTTGCCATTACATTGTTTGTAAAATTATCGCTTGGTTTTACTTCCTCTGCAAAAGAAAGATATTCAAGCATATCATCTGTTTCATCCACTTTTATAATATCATCATCAAAACTACTGTCTTTTTTTATACGCTGCATAACACTGAAAGTAAAATCAGATTTTGGAGATATTTCTTTATCTTTTAATGATTTTAATATATTTTCCATATTTTTTTCAGTATATTTTTCTTTCATAGGATACCCCGCTGCATCATAGTGTTAAGTATATCTGAGAGTTTTTTTCTGGCACGAAAGGCTGTTACTTTTACATTTGATTCTGTCATACCAGTAATTATGGCAATTTCTGCAACACTTCTTTCTTCTGCATACATCATAGAAATAATTGTTCTTTCAACAGGTTTTAAGTGTTCCATAGCTTTCATCAGCATTTTATATTTTTCATCACCTAAAATATTTGTTTCAGGTGTTCTGTAATCTATACCAAGTTCAATAGTCTGCTCTGTTTCTTCATCAAAAGATGACATTGGCACATCTTTTTGTGCATATTTCTGACGCCAGAAATCTTTGCAGGTTCTTATAGCAATAACTGTAAGCCAGTTAATAAATGGCGAATCATTTTTAAAGGTTTTAAGTGATTTATAGCTTTTAAAAAATATATCGTTTGCTACTTCTTCCACATAATCTTGCGGAACATGCATAGAAACTATCTTAAAAACTTTATTTTTATATTTATCTATCAGTATGGCATACTTATCTGTATTACCGTCTAATACTTCCAAGATAATATCTATATCATTAATCTCCACATTATCCCTCTTAAAATTTACCTATCACTTTTAAAGACGCAGCAAAAAAAGAAAAGTTACATATAAATTTTATCTTTTAAGTAAATATTCCTGCCTTGCTCTTTTATAGCTTAGAGAGATAAGCTCTTTTAATACTTTTTCAAACATATCTTTTGATGGGCTTATGCATTGGATAAAATATTCTTTACTTTTTAGT
>CAJUJZ010000096.1 GCA_910586745.1 uncultured Mucispirillum sp.
TTTTTTTCATATTTAATCCCCTTATATTTATATATTCATACCACTAAAACCCACATCTAAAAGCATTTCTGCAAACTCTCTGCCTGTAATAAGTGTTATATTTTTTTCGGCAGCTTTTTCTAATGCTTCTTTACTATATTTATCTGCCGTTGTGATTACCCATGCTGTGCGGGCATACCCATCATTACTAATGGATATATTTTCATAATAATCACTTATCTGCTCTATTGCCCAGTTATCTGTTTCCTTTTCATGAAATTTGGCTTGTATATATAAAATCAATTTTATATTTTCAAATGTTGCAATAATATCAACATCACCTTTTTTATCTTCATAATTTTTTGCTGGAATATCAACAGAAGATGCTCCAGTTTTTTCACAATACCATTTTATAAGGTATTCCAGTTTATCAGGGTTTAAGCTTGTTTTTATAGTATCAAGCACAGTATCTTTTGTTTTTGATAATATTTCTGACCTTAAATTTATAGGATTATTATTTTTAAATGACCAAACAGCTTTATTTATGCTTTCTTTTAAATCTGTAATATCCGCATTAGTTTGGAACATTTTCATCCTGGCAGTTAATGCGGAATCTGCATAGTCATTTCTTGGAATATTTTGCTCTATCTTTTTAACTTTGATTATAAAACCTAAATCAACTACATCATTATCTACATAAAGCAGATTATTCTTAAAAATTATCTCTTTATTGTTAGTGGTATGTAAATTATCTGATAAATTTATTTCAGAAAATGGAACTGCTTTTTCTAAAATTTCATAAACATCAAATACTTGATATTTAGGAACGATAACTATATCACCTTTATCCATTTCAGCAATAAATCTGTATAAGCAATATCTGTTTATAGGTTTATAGTTCCATTCTTTTTGAAAGCATTTGTCCAAATAAGACGGACCTTCCAATCTTGTTTTATCAATAAATTCTCTATTGCTGAAATCAGACCACCCGATAGATAAAAAACCATTATCAAGTAAAGGATATGACACTTCCCGTTCATAAGATATTCTGTGTAAATAACATTTCATTATTGATTTCCCCCTTGATTTTCAGGTTTTAAAAAGATTTCATCCTGTACTAACCATTTTTTTTGAATAGCATTTTTCTTGTATTCTTCTTTTTCATCTATTTTAAAGCCATTTTTTATATAATATTTTGCTGTTATTCTATTACCTTCTATGAAAAATGTAGCTGAAATTCCTAATTCTGCAAAACTCCATAATATGAATACATCTACATCAGCATATAATTCAATAACAGTTAATATTATTCTGCTTGCTATCACATAAATTATTACACCGATTCCATAATTTTTCATTTTTCTCATAAAAAAAGGTATACCGAAAATCCCCCAGAAAAAAAACAGTGTCCAGCTGACACCTAATTTTACCATTCTGACTTCTCCCGTTAAAGGATGAACAAATTTTACCATTTTCTTATCGTTCATATTAAAAATTCCTCCTAATAATAAATTTGTGCGATTATATCACGGGGGGGGGAATGTCAAGCATTATTTTTCTAGCTTACCCCCAATTTTTTAAACTATGCTTAAAAAAGCTGTTATTAATAAATATACAGTTATTATTTTATTAATTAATATGTATGCAGAATATCTTAAACTATCCTGCCGCCGCACATCTCACAAATCAAAGTTTTCGTTATTTCATTCCTTATGCTCCAATTCCTTAAACATTCGCTGTTTTTTCTCCACTGCCACTGCAACTCGCTTCGCTCAGACAATCAGCTGGCAAATCGTTCCACAAAAACAGCTCATAAGAAATTAAGTCGCAAAGAGAATGAAATAACATTGGAGCATCCTTTAAAAGCGGAAATAATAACATATTAATATATACTAATTTTTAAGGTCTATTTTTAATTATAGTAAGTATTTTGTTTTAATTATTATATAGTTATAAGTATTATTGCAAAACTTTGGGGATAATACAGTTATTTTTATAAATTAATCTGGCAGACCAAACTTGTAGTTTGTATTCAAGTTTGTTTTTCTTATTCAGTCTGATAAAATGTTGATAAGCAATAAATAAAAGAATGTTTTACTTACTGTTTTTTAAGGCTCCTTCTGTATATTTTTTAAAGTTTTTTTGGAAGTCCATTTTTTTAATAACTGCTTTTTTATTGATTCAATTTTTTTACAATCGTTTTTAGATTTTACAATACTCAAAAAATTTAAAAAAAATAATTGCTAAATTAAAATTATAGTGATAACTTAATTAATTATTTAAATTTTTAAGTAACTATACAAGGGTAATAATATGAGAAGTGATATTATAAAAAAAGGGTGCCAGCGTGCACCAAATAGAGCATTAATATATGGCACAGGTGTTTCTAAAAACCAAATGGATGCACCATTTATTGGTATATGCTCAAGTTTTACAGACCTTATTCCCGGCCATTCCGGTATGAGAATACTTGAAAGATTTGCAGAAAAAGGTATTCATACAGGCGGCGGTCAGGCTTTTATATTCAGTGTTCCGGGTGTCTGCGACGGTATATCTATGGGACACTCTGGCATGCGTTACAGCCTGCCAAGCCGTGATGCTATTGCTGATATGATAGAATGTGTTGTAAATGCTCACTCCCTTGATGGTGTGATTTTTATTACTAACTGCGATAAAATTACTCCGGGAATGCTTATGGCTGCAGCAAGGCTTAATGTGCCATCTATATTTGTAACAGCAGGTCCTATGATGAGCGGCAACTATCGTATGAAAAGGCGTGATTTTATTACTGATTCTTTTGAAGCTGCATCAAAAGCTGCCACTGGCGAAATAGATGAAGATGAAATGACTAATATGGAAATGACAGCATGCCCTGGTGAAGGTGCATGTCAGGGTCTTTTTACTGCTAATACTATGGCATGCTTAACAGAAGTTATGGGTATGAGTATGCCGGGGTGTGCAACAGCTATGGCTGGTATGGCAAAAAAACGCAGGATAGCTTTTGATTCTGGTGTCCGCCTTGTTTCTCTTGTTAAAGAAGATATTAAGCCACTTGATATTATGAATGAAAAAGCATTCAGAAATGCTATTAAGGCAGATTTAGCTCTTGGCGGCTCAACAAATACTACACTTCATCTTCCTGCAATTGCTTATGAAGCAGGAATTAATTTAAATTTAGATTCTTTTGATGTTTTATCAAAAGAAACACCACACATTACAAGTCTTCTACCCGGCGGCAAATATTTTATGGAAGATTTTGAATTTGCAGGCGGTATACCTGCTGTTATGAAATCCCTTGAAAATCATTTAGAAGATAATATTACTGTAAGCGGTATGACTGTGAAAGAAATATGCAAAGCAGCAGAAAATTATGATGAAGATATTATCCGTCCAGTAAATAACCCATATCATAAAGAGGGTGGTATTGCAGTTCTTCGTGGTAATATTGCTCCCGGCGGCTCAGTTATTAAGCAGAGTGCAGTCCAGGCAGATATGATGGTGTTTACCGGCACAGCAAAAACTTTCAATTCTGAAGAAGATGCAATGGCAGCAATTATGGGCGGTGTTATAAAAAATGGTGATATAGTAGTTATTCGCTATGAAGGTCCAAAAGGCGGTCCAGGTATGAGAGAAATGCTTGCTCCAACTGCAGCCATTATGGGTCTTGGTCTTACTAAGGTTGCATTAATTACTGACGGAAGATTTTCTGGCGGCACAAGAGGGCCGTGTGTTGGTCATATTTCTCCAGAAGCAGCAGAGGGCGGCATTATTGCTCTTGTAGAAGATGGTGATAAAATAGCTATTAATATACCAGAAAGAAGTATCCATTTAGATGTAAGTGATACTGAACTTGAAAAAAGGCGTGTAAATTTTAAAGCTCCAGCACCAAAAGCAGCAAGCGGTTATTTAGCAAAATATGCTAAAGGTGTATCCAGTGCTAATGAGGGGGCTATATTTAAAAGGAATAAATAATTTTAGTGTAAACCATAATATTGGAGTATTAATATGATATGTTCAGGTGGAGAAATTGTAATAGACTGTTTAAAGCGTAATGGGGTTGATGTAATATTCAGCTATCCCGGCGGATCTCTTACTGGTTTTTATGATACATTATTTGATGCTGATTTAAAACATATACTGCCTCGTCATGAACAAGGGGGAGCACATGCTGCAGACGGTTATGCAAGAGCAACTGGTAAAATAGGTGTATGCATGGCAACAAGCGGTCCGGGTGCGACAAACCTTGTAACAGGTATTGGCACAGCTTATATGGATAGTGTTCCTATGCTTGTAATCACAGGGCAGGTTGTTTCTAACTTAATTGGTGGAGATGCTTTTCAGGAAGCTGATATTGTTGGTATAACTCGCCCAATAGTAAAACACAGTTATCTTGTAACAGATGTAAAAGATTTGGCAGACACCATGAACGAAGCAATACATATTGCTGCAACAGGCAGGCCCGGTCCTGTGCTTGTAGATATTCCAAAAGATGTATTTGCTGCAAAAGTAAAATATGAGCCAAATGAGCATGTGCATTTAGCAGGCTATCAGCCTAATACTGAAGGGCATCCAATGCAGGTGAAAAAGCTGCTTAAAACATTAGAAACAGCTAAAAAACCAGTTATATTTATTGGCGGTGGTGTAAAAGTCAGCAAAGGTGCAACAGAAGAATTAATCAAATTTGCTCATGCAGTAAATGTGCCTGTTGTTTCATCATTTATGGGGCTCAGCGGCTATCCTGCTTCAGACAGCCAGTGGATAGGCTGGCTTGGAATGCACGGTAATTATGCATCAAATATGGCAGTTACTGAATCTGATTTTATTATAGCTATCGGCACAAGGTTTACTGACCGTTCTACAGGCAGGCTTGACAGGTTTGCAAAAAATGCACGGATAGCACATATTGATATTGACCCATCATCTATCAGTAAAACAGTTGATATTGAAATACCTGTTGTTGGTGACAGCTATAATGTTCTGAATATGATAAATAAATATCTTGATAATTATAAATGGGATAAATGCAGACAGGAAAGAGATGAATGGTTTGAAACAGTAAAAGGCTGGGATAAAGAAAAACCATTCTCTTATAAATTCAGCGATAAAGTCATTAAACCACAGTTCGTAATAGAAACATTATATAAAGTTACAAATGGTGATGCGATTATTGCTACAGATGTAGGTCAGCATCAAATGTGGACAGGTCAGTTTTATAAATATAACTTTCCTAGACAGTTTTTATCATCAGGCGGTATGGGCACAATGGGTTATGGACTTCCTGCTGCAATGGGTGCTAAAATCGGCAGACCAGATAAGGAAGTATTCTGTGTATCAGGGGATGGCGGTATCTTAATGAATATACAGGAATTAACAACATGTGTGCAGTATAGAGTAGGTGTAAAAACTGTTATTATAAATAACAAGTTTTTAGGTATGGTAAGGCAATGGCAGCAGTTATTTTTTAATAAAAAATATTCTGATACTTGTCTTGAAGTGCAGCCAGATTTTGTAAAATTAGCTGAAGCTTACGGCTGTATCGGTATGCGTGCTGAAAATGTAGCAGATGTTGAGGCAGTTTTAAGAGAATCTCTTAAAATAAAAGACAGACCTGTACTTATGGATTTTGTATGTGACAGGGAAGAAAATGTATATCCTATGGTGCCAGCAGGTGCATCAATTGATGAAATGATAATAAGGTAAGAGCTATGGAAAAAAGACATATTATATCAGTCCTTGTTGAAAATAAATTTGGTGTACTTGCCCGCATAGCAGGTCTTTTCTCAGGCAGAGGATACAATATTGAAAGCTTAACAGTTAACTCTACTGATAAACACGATGTATCTATGATGACTATTGTTACTTATGGTGATGACAGAATTATAGAGCAGATTATTAAACAGCTGCGTAAGCTTATAAATGTTTTAAAAGTAAGAGATTTAACATCATATAATCATATAGAAAGGGAACTTGTGCTTGTAAAAGTATATGTTACTCAGAAATACAGAAGTGATATTTATAATATGGTTAATACTTTCCGCGGCAATGTTGTAGATATTACACCAGAAAGTATGGTAATAGAAATAACTGGTGATAATGACAAGCTGCAGGCTTTTATTGAGCTTGTGCGTCCTTATGGTATTATTGAGTTAATCCGTTCAGGCTGTCTTGCAATAGGCAGAGGCTCAAAAGCAACAAGCGAAATGGAAAGATTAAAGCAGTCTGCTAACAGTAAATAATTAAAGCTGATAAAAAGCTGTAAAAATATAAATATGAGGTAAACAAATGAAAGTTTATTATGAAAAAGATGCCAATTTAGGTGCTGTCAAAAGCAAAAAAATAGCAGTAATCGGCTACGGCAGCCAAGGTTATGGCCACTCTAATAACTTAAAAGATTCTGGCTGTGATGTTGCTGTTGCATTAAGAAAAGACAGTGCGTCATGGAAAAAAGCAGAAAATGCAGGCTTAAAAGTTATGACAGTAGCAGAAGCAGCTGCATGGGCTGACTTAGTTATGATACTCACTCCAGATGAATTGCAAGGAGAAATCTATAAAAATGAAATAGCTCCAAACTTAAAATCTGGTTCTTATTTAGCATTTGCTCATGGTTTTAATATCCATTTTGGTCAAATTGTGCCACCAGCAGATGTAAATGTTATTATGATTGCTCCAAAAGGTCCTGGTCATTTAGTTCGTCAGCAGTATGAAACTGGCAGCGGTGTTCCTTGCTTAATTGCAGTTTACCAAGATGCAACAGGCGATTCTAAAGAAGTTGCACTTGCTTATGCTGCAGCTATCGGCGGTGCAAGAGCTGGCGTTATTGAAACAAGCTTTAAAGAAGAAACAGAAACAGACCTTTTTGGTGAACAGGCTGTATTATGCGGCGGTTTAGCAAAACTTATTCAGTATGGTTTTGAAACATTAACAGAAGCAGGCTATGCTCCAGAAATGGCATACTTTGAATGTCTGCATGAAATGAAATTAATTGTTGACTTAATATATGAAGGCGGCATTAAAAATATGCAGTATTCTATTTCTAACACAGCAGAATATGGCGGCTTAACAAGAGGCCCAAGAGTAGTTTCTCCTGCTGCTAAAGAAGAAATGAAAAAAGTATTAAGAGAAATCCAAGACGGCACTTTTGCAAAAGAATGGATGATGGAAAACAAAGTAAATGCACCACATTTCCATGCATTATCTAATATTTCTAACAGCCACCCAATTGAAGAAGTAGGCGAAAAACTTCGCGGCATGATGAGCTGGCTAGGTAAAAGTAAAATTGTAGATAAATCTAAAAACTAAAAGTTAGAATGATTTTACAATAATTGATACAGCTGGTAGTTTTAGCGATATATGCGTTAAAACTGCCACTTTATTTTTATAATTACGGCGAGCGTTTTTTGCGAGGACAATATTTCCCGAGTGAGTAGCGAGGAATCAGAAATATTGGCTGGAACAGTATCTAGCATACGATAAATATATTAAGGTAGATAAATATATATATATATTAGGAATTGGAGCATAAGAAATGAAATAACGAAAATTTTATATCTAAGTTGTGCGGCGGTTAGATAGTGTATTATTTTATTGCCTGTAAAATTAATTATAAATAAAAAATACAAACTTTTTAGAGCAATATTAAATTTTTTTGTCTATTTTATCTCTGCATCTCTGTTACAGTCTTTTGAGTAAATATATATAAAATCATCTTTTCCTACACAATATCCGCCCTGTATACAGTAGGAAGCCATAAATATATAATCATCTTTTTCTACACCGTACCAGTTATTATTAAGGTTATACATTCCTTTACCAGATAAAATATATGCTCCATGTTCCTGAATATGAGTTTCTAAATAACCATGACCTGCACCGCTTTTAAACATAAGTATATGAAAGTTAAAATCATAGGCAAAATTATTAGAAGGCAGTAAGTCTTTTATAAATACATTATCCATTTCTTCAAAACTACTATATGGTATATCATTAATATTTCCATATATTGTATCTGGTGATAAATTATTAAGTGGTTTATATTTTCTTTTATATAAAAGTATTTCTGCATTATCATTAGAATTATTTTCAAAATAAAGTTTAAAATCAGCAGGGCTGAAGAAATAGCTGCCTTTTGTAAGCTCTGTTTTTTTATTATGGTTATATACTAATAATGAGCCTTCTATTACAAATAAAAATACTTCTTCGCACTCATTTCCTATGCCGCATAAATTTCTGCCGTCTTTTTTTACTGTTATAATATAATCAACAAAAGATGCACCCAAAAGGGGAGAAGAAAGTATGCTTATATCACAGTTTTCATAGCCGTATATATTATTTTTTACAAGCCCGTCTGGTGTGATTATTGCATACATATTTTTTTTAATTACTGAACGGCTTGATAAAGTATGTGCAGGAAAGCCTGTATTATTATTAATATAACTCATATTTCACTCCTATAAAAATAATAAATAAAAATATCATATAATGTATGTAAATACAAACTTTATTTATGATTAAAAATATAAACTTAATATTTTAACTTTGCATATTATTTTAAGTAAAATGTAAGAGTATAAGACATATGTTACAAAAATAAGTACAAAAAAATACCTCT
>CAJUJZ010000097.1 GCA_910586745.1 uncultured Mucispirillum sp.
AAAATTATCATTTCTATAGTTAAATCTAACCACACTTTCTTTTAAATGCAAGATATATTTTTCATCAGTTATATCGTTAAATTTAGACAGTATTCTCTTTGCAAAACTTCAAAAACTTATCTTTCCATTTACATAAGATTTATCCCTGCTAAATTCATTTTTATGATAATATACTCATATGTTGTATGTAACTATTCAAAATTAAACCATCATATGCTTCCTGCCATTAGTATGTATTGTGATGCATTCTATTGTTTTACCTTGTATTATAGGCATTAATTCTTCTTTGGAATATCTAGGAACTATTGTAACATATACTTTACTTTCACACTTTAATAAGCTAAATGCTGGTTTTTACCTGCGCTACTCTGCCTCGCTTACCTCTAATCCGTTTTGCTCCAAAATAGCTTTCATCAAGTTCAAATTCTCAAAACTCCTTACCTATTATTCTTAAAAAATAGTCTAGTAATAGTTCTCTAAATTTATTATAGTAACTATTGATTATATTTCTGTTTATACCTAATAATATTGATGTTGAACTCGCTGTAATATACTCTGAAAAGCATTTCATTATTTTTTTAATTTTATATTTACTTAACCTGCTGTATTTCATACTCTTTTTCATATATTCTAAAAAGATACTAGTCAAGAGACATTTATAATTATACTAAAGTTTAAATATATAAATAAAGTAATTTATATTAAGCATTTTGCAAAGTTAGAAAGGGTATCGCCTGCAAGACGATGGGTTGTCCATTCTGTCATTTTTACTGCACCTATGCTTTCATAAAAATCAAGTGATGGTTTATTCCAGTTAAGACATGTCCATTCCATTCTGCCACAGTTTCTTTCAACTGCTGTATGTGCAGCAAATGCAAGTAAAAGTTTACCATATCCTTTGCCTCTTTTTTCTGGTATAACAAATAAATCTTCTACATATATTCCTGCTCTGCCAACAAAAGTAGAGTAGTTATGGAAAAATAGAATAAATCCTGCTGGGTTGCCATCTTCTTCGCCTATATAGGTTTCTGCAGTTTTTTTATCAAAAAGCCATTCTTTTATCATTTCTGGAGAATTTACTACTTCATCAAGCATTTTTTCGTATTCTGCAATACCTTTGATAAGCTCATAAATAGTAAGTGCATCTTCTTTTTCTGCACGCTTGATTTTAAAGTTTCCTTTTTCAAATACAATATTACTCATTTTAACCTCTTTTATTTATTTATTAATTCTAATGCTCTAATCATTGCAGGATGTCCTGTTGGGAACTGTGCTGCCCTGTCTTCAGCATAAGCAATAAGCCTTTCATCAGCTTGTATATTTAAATCTGCACTGTATTTATTAATTAAATATAAATATAATCCGACAGGGTTTGGTTTATCATCATCAAAGCTGTCTTTTATTCTATGTTCTATATCTAAATATGGTATACCATCTTCAACAAAAGTATTTTCTATTTCTTTTATAATATTTTTTGCAATTAAAAGAAATTCATTTTCATTAGTTATTTCATAAAATTTTAATGTAGCTTCAAGATAATATACATGGTCAGATAATACTCTGTGGTTAATAATATATTCTTCTAAATGTGTATTATTTTCTTTATCAGGGTTGTTTACCTGCATAACTTTATTTATTTCATCTTCTACTGCATAAAGTCCTCTGTAAACTTTACTGTCATAAACTACTAGATAACGGAGTTTATGGTAAAGGGCAAGTGCCTGTTCCAGTTCATATGGCTCATTTTCTGCTTCATACATATTTAAAAGTGTAGTGCAGAACATAAAGTTATGGCCACTTACTGCTTTATTATCAGGTTCTGGGTGTGCTTTAATAGTGTTTATCCTGTCAGCTGCTTTTTTTAATGATACATCAAGAGCAGCAGCTTTTATATATTCTTTATGCTTAAGATATATTACACCATTATTTACACCTGCTTCATTAGGGAAATTTTTCAGTTCTTTTTCGTTTAAAACAGTAAAATCTCTATCAGTTACTTTATAAAAATATCCTTCTTCATAATCGCCATTATTATTTGGGGAATCAGCATCAAGGCTGTCTAAATATCCGTAATCAGTCCTTAAAGAGCCATACATTACAAAATCTATAGCTTTTTGTGCCGTATATAAATAAAGTCTGTTACCAGTTTTTCTGTAAAGTTGTATTAAAAAAGATGATATTTGAGCATTATCAGAAAGCATTTTTTCAAAATGAGGCACCTGCCACAATCTATCTACTGTATATCTGAAAAAACCTCCAAAAAGATGGTCACAAAGTCCCATCGTACATATTTTATCTGCAGTATTTATTAAAAATGCAGCATATTCTTCTTCATGAAAGTTATCAAGCAGATACATCATAGAAGAAATATATGGAAATTTTGCACCTTCTCTAAAACCAAAATATACAGGGTCAAATATTTTGATAAATTCATTTTTTCTGTATTCTTTTACCTTATCTTCAGAGACAATTGGTTTATTTACTTGATTAAATGATGTAATAAATTCTTTTCTAGTATTTATTACTTTTTCTATTTCATCATATTTATTATGGAAGACATTGTTTATACTTTCAAGTATAGTTTTAAATGCAGGGGATGCATTGTTTTTTTCTTTTGGGAAATATGTTCCTGCATAAAAAGGTTCTTTTTCTGGTGTTAAAAATACAGATAATGGCCAGCCGCCTGAATCACCAGTTGACTGAATATAAAACTGGTATTCTTTATCAACATCAGGATATTCATCTTTATCTACTTTTACAGGAATATATTTTTCATTTAATATTTTTGCAGTTTCTTCATCTTCAAATGATTCTTTTTCCATTACTCTGCACCAGTGGCATGAAGAATAGCCAATGCTTACAAATACAGGTTTATTTAATTCTTTTGCTATTTCAAATACTTTATCACTCCAAGGCTGCCAGTGAACTGGATTATGTGCATGTCTTGCAAGATAAAGTGATTTTTCTTTATTTAAAATATTTTCCATATTACCTCTTATAAAAAATTGAGCCTGCAGAAATCTGCAAGCTCATAAAAATTTATTATTTATGATGAGAAATAATTATTCATTACCATATAATTTTGAATTTCTTTTATGAAGTATTATAAGTGCAATTATCAGAAGTATAAGTGCAGTTCCAAATGAAAATAGCCAGTTTTTTGTAAGTCCTGCTATAATAAAACCAATAAGAGATACAGATGCAGCAATAGAAGCATAAGGAATTTGTGTTGTAACATGGTCTATATGGCTGCAGGCAGCACCTGTTGAAGAAAGAATTGTAGTATCTGAAATTGGTGAGCAGTGGTCACCAAAAACAGAGCCTGCAAGAGTAGCAGCCAGATTTATAATCAGAAGTTCTGGAGCAACGCTTTCAGATACTGTAACCATAATAGGTATTAATATACCAAATGTTCCCCAAGATGTGCCTATTGAGAAAGAAAGAAGGGCAGCAACAAGGAAAACTATTGCAGGAATTAATACTACAGGCATATTTGATGTTTCTACTATATGGCTCACATAAGCACCAGTAGAAAGAATATCGCATACACCTTTAATAGTCCATGCAAAAGCAAGTATCATACATGCAGTAACCATTGATTTTACACCAAGAACTATACCATCCATAAAGTCATGGAAGTTTAGAACTCTGCGTGGCAGAAATAATATAAAAGCTACCATAACAGCACCAAAGCCACCTAAAACAAGTGATTTTGTCGGTTCAGTCCCACCAAAAGCCTGAAATAATGTTTTATTTTCACTAAAATAACCGCCGGTATAAAGCATTGCTAAAATAGAAAATAATATTAATGCTAATATAGGTATTAATAAGTCATAAACTTTACCTTTTTCAGATATATTTCTGTTAGAGAAATCATCAGTGTGAGCAGGTTGAGTTTTAATATCATCAAGAGTTTTTTTATGTTTTGCCTGTCTTTCAAATTTAGCCATTGGTCCAAAGTCCAAATTCCATATAGAAAGCAGCAGTACCATTATAATAGTTAAAAGAGCATAAAAGTTAAAAGGGATAGTGCTTAAAAACATTTGCATTCTATCCACATCTTCTGGAAGATAAGTTAAAATAGAAGCTGCCCAGCTTGAAATCGGTGCAATAATACATATTGGAGCTGCCATAGCATCTATAAGGTATGCAAGTTTTTCACGGGAAATTTTATGCTGGTCAGTAACTGGACGCATAACAGTTCCTACAGTTAAGCAGTTAAAATAGTCATCAATAAAAATAACAATACCTAAGATAGAAGTAGCAAGTTTTGCACCAACAGGTGATTTTACTTTTTGAGAAGCCCACTGTCCATAGGCTCTTGCACCGCCTGCTAAAGTAACAACTGCTACTAATGCACCAAGTACACACATAAATATAATCATCATTACATCAAATCTATCTGCCATAATTACAAACATATATTCTAATGAAAGAACAAGGTTATAAAGAAATGATGCATTAGCTGCACCGTCTTTAACTGGTGCATTAAACACATAGATAATAGTGCCTGATAAAATACCTATAATCAAAGATGATACAACATCTTTAGATTTTAAGGCTAAAACGATTGCAATAATCGGTGGTAAAACAGATAAAAATCCAACATTAATATGTTCCACAATTATTCTCCTGAAAAGTAAAATATCAGAGTAATGTTATTATATAATCTTAATTTTATCAACAATAATTTTTTATTTTATATATTCTTGTAACTTTATTTATAGTTTGATATTATAGTAAAAAATAAAAAGGGGTAAAAAAATGGCAAGAGAAATAGAAATACAGATAAGATTTAATGATTTAGATGGTTATGGTCATGTAAATAATTCTGTTTATTTAAGCTACTGCGAAATAGCACGGACAAACTGCTATGCAGATATTTTTCATAACAGTATTGAAAATAAAATGTGGTTTATTTTGACAAGTGCAGAAGTTCATTATAAAAAGTTTTTAAAATTAGAAGACAAAGCATTTGTTAAACTGTGGCTTTCCAGTGCAAAAGGTGCATTATTTACATTTGAATATGAAATACATGATGGAAAGGGCACCATATATGCAACAGCAAAAACTACTCATGCAGTATATGATGCAGTAAAAAATAAGCCTGTAAGAATTCCACAGGCTATAATAGATGAGGTGGAAACATTATAAGTATACTATTTTCCACGGAAAAGTGAGATAGTTAAAAAGCCTGCTGCGATATACCCAATAGTTGTAAAAAGCGGCAGGTTAAATATTACAGGCTGAATATCTACAATTGCTATAAGGCTTGAGCCTATTATTATGGCAGCAGTTATTAAAGCCAGTATTATTCTTTGTATCATTCTTTCTATAAATGACTGGGCATTTTCTGAAATTTGAAGTTCAGAATTAATCTTAACCTGTCCTTTTGCTATCATTTGTAGAATATCTATTGTAAACCCTGGAATTAAAGCCAGCTTTTCTAAACTTCCGCTTAATTCCATTACTGCTTTTCGCACTTTTTTAGTAAATTCGGAAGCAGGGTTTTTACTGTTTTTTATATGTGCTGCTGTAATATCAATAACATTAATGTCTGGATTTAAAAAGGCAAGAACACCTTCTAATGTCATAATACCGCGTGCAAGCATTGATATAGTAGAAGGGACTTGTATATGATGAGTATGCAGTATTTCAAGCAGTTCACTTACGATACCTGCAAGGCTCATATTTCCTAAATCCATAGTGCCGTATTTATTAAGAAATAAATCAATATCAGAATAAAGCCTGACATGGTCAATATCTTTTGAAGGGTTGCCAAGAGTTAAAGCAATATCTTTTATTCTGCCTGTATCATGTTTTGCAACTGATGCAATTAAATCAGCAATAAGCCCTTTGTCACGAGTGCTTAGTTGCCCCATCATACCTAAATCTATCCATACAATCTGACCATCTCTTATTTTAATATTGCCGGGGTGTGGGTCTGCATGGAAGAAACCATAATCAATAACCTGAGAAATATAATCTTCTGCTAGTTTTGCAGCTATCTCTTTTTTATCATAACCACCTGCTTTCATCATTTCTTCGTTATCAATAAAAAAGCCATCCACATATTCCATAACAAGTATTTTTGCAGAGCTGAGTTCAGTATATACTTTTGGGCATGTGGCATACTGCACATCTTTATGGTTATTATAAAATGTAGCGGCATTTTCTGCTTCTTTAAGAAAATTCATCTCTTCCTGAGCTGTTTTCCAAAGTTCATCAATTATTGTTTCAAAATCAATAATAGTGTCTTTTTTAACTTTCTGTACCATATTTGCAACACGATGCATAAGTTTAATGTCCTGCTCCATACGCCTGTATATATCACGCCTTTGAATTTTTAATACAACAGGAGTGCCACTTTCTTTAAGTTTTGCAGCATGTACCTGTGCAATAGATGCAGAGCCTAATGATTTATAACTGAAATCATCAAAAAGCTCAGAAATATCTTTATTATAAGTTTCTTGAATAATAAAGCATAAATCTTCATCACTCATAGGTGGAACATCAGTTCTAAGCTTTTCTAATTCTTTTAAGAATGCAGGGGGCAGAGCATCTGTCTGCATAGACATTATCTGCCCCATTTTAATATATGTTGGACCTAAATCTTCTAATACACTGCGTAATTTTTCAGGCGTAATACCTGTAATAATATTATGTTTTCTAATAATAGAAAGTATTTCACGCAGGCGTGTCCTTTCATTATACTTACTTTTCATTTTTTTCTTTTTCTACTTCTGCTATTTTTTCTTTTAATATTTTAATATCTTCATCAGATAAGTTTTTCATATCTTTAATCTGGCTTATAAGGTCAGAATTTAATTCTTTTTCTTTTTCAATTATTTTTTCCTGCAGATTATGTTTTAATTCTTCATTTAAAGTTTTTCCCTGCTCAACAGTAATAGCACCTCTTTCAATTAATTCATCAATTAATTTTTTAGATTTTTCGCTTGTTTTAGCAATAGCTCCAACACCAAATAAAAATGCTTTTTTCAAATCATCACTTAAATTGCTCATATTATTCTCCTTTATTTATTATTTGAATATGTGCCTTTCTGTTTCTAGGTCCGTCATATTCCATAAAATATATATTCTGCCATATTCCAAGAACAATTTTTCCATTTTCAATAATAACTGTTAAGCTTGGTGAAGTTAAAGTAGAAAGGGCATGTGCCTGTGAATTACCTTCGCTGTGTCTGTAATGATCATGCTCAGGTATCATATTATTAAATATATCTTTTAAGTCATATGCAACATCAGGGTCTGCATTTTCATTAATAGATACACCTGCTGTAGTGTGAGGAATAAAAATAACAGCAATACCACTTTTAACATTAGATTTTGTGATACATGACTGTATTTGAGATGTAATATCTATAATATCAAATCTTGCTTTTGTATTAATATTAATAGTATCCATAATTATACTCTCAATTACATAATAAATTAGAATAAAAGAAGATATTATATCTGTCAATCTTTTATTTTCTTATATTGTCATTGTAACCATTTTTGTTATACTTCCGACATAGCATATAAAAAGAAAATAAATATAAAAAATGGAGTATTTTATGACAATTGAATTAAGACATGAAGAAACAGGAAATGTAAAAAAAATAAACCACGGTATAAACTGGTTTTTACTTATTACATCACCAATATTTGGTATAACATTATTTAAAAATAAACTAAATCGTTCTGGATTTATAATGCTTACAGCAAGTTTATTATTCTTTTTAGGTATTATATGTTTTTCAATATTCAGTTCATCTTTTGCAAGTATGTATCCTTACAGCACATCTCAAGTGCAGGCTTCTCCATCGTTTATGATGCAGGTATATTATTTATTAGATATTGATTATAAAGATGTGCTTGAATTTTTCCTTGCAACTTCTGGATTTCTTCTTTTATTTATATCAGTTTTCAGCTGTTATACAGCATATAATGCAAATAAATGGATTGCAGAAAATTACAGATATGCTGGATATAAAGTTGCAGCACCTAATACATTAGTCCGCAGTCTTTTAAAAAAAGACTGGGGATTAACTGATGATGACTTTATAGAAGTAAGTAATAAATAAATCAATCAATTATAAAAGGGCGGTTTATACCGCCCTAAGACTGTCAAAAAAGTTATTGATTATTTTAAACTTATAATAAAAAATATTATCCACATTAAAAAATTAATCTGTTTAACTAAACTTGGAGCGTGTATCCAAGTTTAGTTACCATTATAGCCTAATAAAATGTGCGAGTGTTTTTTACGAGGACTGCCAAATTCCCGACCGAATAGGGAGGAAAAAGAATTTGCACAGGCTGTCGAGCATTATTAGGCTCATCAATTGACTGGCGAAAAAATGTATTTTTTCGACAATCTAAAGGGGTGTTTAAATGATGCGAACCCCATTTATTGGACAAATAAATGTGGTGTTTTTATGTCACGCAGAATTAAATATTCTTATGAATTACGCAAAGAGATAT
>CAJUJZ010000098.1 GCA_910586745.1 uncultured Mucispirillum sp.
TTGATATTCATCTGGTAATTGATTAGTGATATTCCTGATTTTTATAGAATTATTTGTTTTTTCTTTATCATCAATTTCACCAAATGGATAGAGTCTAGGCAACCCAAGATATATTGTTGCAAGAGTTTTTAAAGACATTTTTTTACCTTTTGGATATTTTAAGATTATTCTGTATCTTTTATGTTTTGATAATTCGCTATCAGTATTATGCCTTCTAAAGTCTAGATTTACATCATCAAAATATGTAATATTAAATAGTGGTCCATCAAAATTAGGTGCAGGGTTATTATATTTTTTATCTCCTTTAGTTAAAGTTTCTATCTTTGGATTTGTGAGCATATTTATAGTATTTATTGTCGTAATAACTTTATCATTTGCTATATAATCTTTTTTTGGTGCTTGAAAAGCGTTACTGCATAGATGTAAAATAGATGTTTTGCATGTTCCATTTGTTCCAGATATTATATTAATATTTTTTGTAAACTCTATATCTAAATCCTTTAATTTTCTGTATTGATTGAAATGTATTTTTTTAATCATATCTCATCACCTTTGTTATTTTTCATATTATATAATATCTTTTAATTTATTGCAATAGGTTAAGAGTTCGTCAACTTTTTTGACAATTCTTTCCTGCTCTTTAAGTGGTGGCAGTGGAAAAATCAAAATATTCATATCATTTGAGTTTATTGCAGGATAGCTTGTGCCTCTTACAGCTTTATTTATTTGGAAAGAAAGCAATTCTGTATAGAATAAGTGATATAAAAATTTAGAATCTACAATATTATATGGAGTTAAAACAGCAAACCCTGTTGATACAATCATATCTTCTGAATTGAAATCTATATGTGCAAAACCTTTTAAATTTGGTCTAACTGTTGCAATAATAACATCATTTTTTTTAATAATTCGTCTAGCTCGTGATGGTGAATTTTTAAATATTATATTATTATCTGGTATATTTATTTGTCCAGTTTTAACAGCAGATAAATCAATATATTTAAAACTATAATTAGGATTTGTATCATTTTTGAGAGTATTTTTGTTAATTTCGCACACTTCCCCAAGTCTGACCCACTTCCAGTTTTCAGGTATATCATAAGGTATTTCATCATCAGTAACAGGTGGTAGTGGTTTGTCTTTTTTTATTTGACCTTGGTTTATTAAATTTTCTTTTTCTTTTATAATTTTATCATAAAGCAGGCTTGCAGGTTCATCGTGAATATTCTGCGGAACTAATTTTCCTTCTACTGCATATTGTAAAATAGATTTTGGTAAAGTATCTGCAAAATGTTTATCTAATGCTGATAACTTTTCTTCTTCCTGCTCTAATTTATCACATAAAGCCATAAGCTCATCAACTTTTTTAACAATTCTTTCCTGCTCTTTAAGTGGTGGCAGTGGAATAGAAAAATTCTTTATAGATTTTAATGAGACATTTTGGATAGTTGAACCAGTAGAGTATTGTTTCGTGTATGTATAGAAATAGTTAGATTTTATTATATATTTAATATAATTCATATCAATATCACTTAATAGATTAAAAAAACATGCACTTTTACCTAATATAATTTTTTCCATATTATAAAATGCAATATTTCCAATGGTTCCATTGATTGATATGAGAATTGTGCGTTTGGTTAATGGTTTTTTATATTTATTATATTCATCAATATTAACTTTTTTAGTTTTATTGTTTATAACAATTTTTCCATTTAGATTATTGCCATTAATAAAGTAATATTCTCCATGTATTTCGTCATAGTTTGGTGTTCCATGAATACCATCTCCTAATATAGAAACGACTTCCCCTAGTCTAACCCATTTCCAGTTACTAGGTATATCATAAGGTATTTCATCATCAGTAATAGGCGGTAGTGGTTTTTCTTTTTTTATTTTTCCTTGTTTTATTAAATTTTCTTTTTCTTTTATAATTTTATCATAAAGTATGCTTGCAGGCTCATCCTGAATATCCTGCTGCACTAATTTTCCTTCTACTGCATACTGTAAAATAGATTTTCTTAAATTTTTTATATTCATATTTTTCCTGCTGTATTTATACATTTATGCTGTGTGATTTCAATAATAAGATTTCAGACTATTCACATTCTTTTACAGTGACAACAAGTGTCATTTTGAGCATGTGTAAACAGGCGAAAAATCTTGTTATTTTTGCCCTGCTTTAATCATTATTTTTTTGCATTGTTGTAATAATATCATTTAAAAGATTATCAATATTTTCTGATATTTCTTTTCTTGTATTTATATAGTTATTCATAAAATCATAAGGGTTTAATATTTCTTCTTCCTCATGTGGAAATCCGCAGAAATCAAGGTTATAATTATTTGCAATAATTTCATCTATGCTTATAAGTTTTGATACATCACTTATCTCTCTATTATTCCACCATGCACGCACTGGGTCAAAATGAATATCAAGCATAGGGCGAGTTTTAGAAAAATGTTTATATCCTTCTGGCATTTCAAGCCTGTAATACCAAATATTTTCTGTTTTTTTGCCTTTTTCAAAAAATAAAAGGTTAGTGTTAATATTTGTATAAGGTGCAAAAACATCATTAGGAAGTCTTATAATAGTATGCAGGCTGCACTCTTCTAAAAGTTTCTTTTTTATATTCGTTTTTACATTACCGCCAAATAAAAAACCATCTGGCAGGACAAGGCCGCATCTGCCATTTTCTTTTAATAAATACATAATATGCACCATAAATAAATCGGCAGTTTCTTTTGACCTTAAGTTACTTGGCACAGAGCTTGTAACTGCATCTTCTTCAGCTCCGCCAAAAGGTGGGTTTGTAACAATAATATCCACTAAATCGTTATCATTATAATCTGCAACAGGGGTGCGCAGTATATTATCGTTTATAATATTTGGCACATCTATATTATGCAGTATTAAGTTTGTAACACATAATATATGTGGATATGGTTTTTTCTCTATACCTTTAATATTTGTTTGTAGCAGTTTATAATCTTCCTGTGATTTTAATATATATCTATCTATTACACTTGTTAAAAAACCGCCTGTTCCACATGCAGGGTCCAGCACTTTTTCATGAATTTTAGGGTCTATCATTTCCACTATAAATTTAGTAACAGGGCGGGGTGTATAAAATTCTCCAGATTTACCTGCACTTTGCAGGTCTTTAAGCATTGTTTCATATATATCATTAAATAAATGGAAATCAGGCATAGCAGTAAAATCAAGCTCTTTATTTAATTTATTAATAACCTGTCTAAGTAATGTGCCAGATTTCATATAATTTATAACATCATTTATAGTAGTTTTTAAAAGCCATTTGCGTTTTGTGATATCTTGATAAGTTTCAAGGGCTTTAATATCATCAAACATATGCTCAATAAATTTTAAAAGCTCATCGCCAGTAATACCTTCATCATTAGCTGCCCAGTTACGCCATTGATAGATTTTTGGCATAACAGGTTTATAGTCATCTTCTAAAAGTTCCCATTCCTGCTCTTTATAATCAAAAGCTTTTAAAAATAAAAGCCATGCAATCTGTCCTATATATTGAGCATCGCCATTTATACCTTCATCCATTCGCATTATATCTTTTAACGCTTTTGTTAAGCCTGATATTGCCATTTTTACCCCTTATGCTGCATAAATTTCATTTTCCAGCTCTTTTATAATATTTTCAAAATTTTTTCTACCATTAAATATTCTATTTAATATATACATTGGGCTGCCTATTTTATTTACTGGCTCCAGTTTTAATATATCTATCGTTTCTAAATTTATTATGTCAGTTTCTGCATATTTATCAAGAAGTGCATTTATAACTTCCTGCACTTTCATCCCATATTTTGCAAAATAGTTTCGTTTTTTTACATTTGCTATACGCTATTTTTTAGTCAGCGGCGGTTTATCATAAGCTATATGGCAGAGCATATCAAAAGGGTCTAAATCTTTTTTTGTGTTTGCCTTTAATTCTTCTATAAATATACCAGCTTTTTCCATTTCATCTATTATTATAGATTTTTTCTCTGCACCGTTCCAAGCCTGTAAAAAATTATCAAGAGTAGCATATTTATTTTTTATATTTTTTCTTGTATAATCTTTAAAAGATTCTGTTATAAGTTTGCCATTATAGTCTAAATATTTTACTAAATCTTTTAAAACTGATACTTCCACATTATCAACATAATATTTTTTTGGCTCATTACTTGTAAGGGGCAGGGAAGTGTCTGGTTTTTTCTCATTTTCTTCTTTTTCTGCTGTTTCTGCTGTGTTTACATCTTCATTACAAAAGTCATACTCTTTGTTTTTTTTAGTTATATTATATTCTTCACTCTGCAGCGGTTCACCGTCAAAAGCATTATCAGCAAAAAGCCGTGTAACATTTCTAAAATCAATTATAGTAAAATACAGCTTGTTTTTTTCTTCCACAAGTCTTGTGCCCCTGCCTATAATCTGCTTAAATTCTATTATACTGTTTATATTACTGTCTATTACTATAAACTCTACAGTTTTAGTATCAACACCAGTAGATAAAAGTTTAGATGTGGTGACTAAAACTGGATAGCTTGAGTTTTTATTGCAAAAGTTTTCTATCTGGTTTTTTCCTTCTTCATTATCACTTGTTATCTGCATAACATATTTATCATTAATTTTGACCATATCTGCATTTTCATTAACAAGAGCCTGACGCATAAAGGCGGCATGTTCTTGGTTTACACAGAAAAATATTGTTTTTGACATCCGCTTATTATGAGCTTTTAAGTAGTCTGATACATATTTTGCAACAGTTTCTGTTCGCTTGCCTAAAAATAGTGTTCTGTCAAAATCTTTATTGTTATATTCTCTATCTTCTATTAAGTTACCATATTTATCTTTTTGGTTGCGTTCTGGGCGAAAGCCTTCCACATCTTTATCTAATATTACGCGTATTACTTTATATGGTGCCAGAAAACCATCTTCTATACCCTGCTTTAAAGAGTATGTATATACTGGCTCTCCAAAGTATGAAATATTAGATACTTCTTTATTTTCTTTTGGTGTGGCAGTCAGACCAATTTGAGAAGCACTGTCAAAATATTCTAATACTTCTCGCCACTGGCTGTCTTCACTGGCACTGCCCCTGTGGCACTCATCAACTATTACTAAATCAAAAAAGTCTTTGCTAAACTGTTTAAATATATTTTTTGTATCATTCTGCCCAGTAATACTTTGATATAATGCTAAATATATCTGGTAAGATTTATCAACCTTTCTATTTGTTACAATAGTCATATTTTCTTTAAATGGAGAAAAATCACCAGTGTAAGTCTGGTTACGCAAAGCTTCTCTGTCTGCTAAAAATAGTATCCTTTTTTTAATGCCTGCAATCCACAGCCGCCATGCAATTTGAAAAGCTACATAAGTTTTGCCTGTGCCTGTTGCCATTACTAGAAAAACTCTTTTTTCTCCATTAATTATGGCATTATATGTATTATTAATAGCATTAAGCTGGTAATATCTAGGGATTTTATCATTTTCAGTATAATATGATGAGCTTAACTGTTTTTCTTTTGCACTGTCTATATTATTATATTATTTATATATATCCATAAGTTTATCAGGGGATGGAAAATCTAAAAGGCTGATTTCTTTTTCTATTTTTTCATTTTCACCAGAGTATTTATTATGGAAAATAAACCCATCACCATTTGATGAAAATATAAATGGAATATTAAGCATATCTGCATATCCTAAAGCCTGCTGCATTCCATCTGATATTTTATGCTTATTATCTTTTGCTTCAATTACTGCAATAGGTGTATGAAAATTATAAAACAGCACATAATCTGCCCGTTTAATAGTATTGGTATCACGGATACATGTATTATGTCTTGCAATAACTCTGCCTGCAGTAAGCTGGTATTCTTCTCTTATCTGGTGTTCCTGCCAGCCTGCATTTTTAACAGCAGGTGTGATATATCTTGTGCGAATTTCCTGTTCTGTAAGCTCTTTTTTATCCATAATATCACCTTGATATATATTATAAAAGTATATTCAAAATGTAAAGATAAATTGCATACACAAATACTAAAACAAATATTTTTGCTGTTTTTAACAGTGTCTGCGTTAAGTCTTCCATATCATGATTATCATTAGATTTATTTTTTATGTCTATACTCCCACGGAGCCTGTGGATTTTTATCTGCCCAAAGTCCTTTTTTTCCATTTTTAGCTGTTATTTGTGCAAATATCGTGTATAATGATTTATTATAGTGCATATAATTCCAAGCACAGCCGTTTTTTACCATTTCAAGATTAATATTTATATCACCGTCAAAGATTACTGCAACTGTTCTGCCGTATTTATCTGTGCTTTTATTTTTATCCCGCGGAATATAGGATATATTTTGATTTTGAATCAGTTTTTCAAGGCATAAGCGGGATTCTTCACCAAAGGGCTGTTTAAGCTCTGGGGCATCTATACCAAAAAGTCTTATTTTTATTTTTTTGTTATTATATGTGGTAACATTAACAGTATCGCCATCATGTATGGAGTTGATATGTTTAATCTTTATTTTGTCTATATCCGTAATCATAAAATCATACATTGTGTCGTTTATAAATTCCCCTATTCCACCTATAATTGCGATAATGATAATTGCGACAACTGTTTTCGGTTTGAATTTAAAGCCTTTATGTTTATATTTTTTCATAACTTTACCATATTATTCTTAACACATTAATCTTATTTGTTATTGAATTTCTAATTTTATCGCTTGCAAAAAGACTAATAAATACATTAATATCTTTTGAGCAATTCATAAGCTATATAGAACTTTAATAAATATAAAATGTCTTATTTATAATTGCAACTATTTTATGAAAGTATGCTGTCTGTGTGCATTATGTAATATAATGGATTGACAAATTCATGCAATTTATGTAATTTATGAATTTCAGTTTTTATTAGGAGATAATATGTTTAGATACTTTATTTTAATTATTTCTATGGCTGTTATGCCCTTAACAGCATCTGCATTAACAATTGATGAAACAGTTACGATAGCTCTTGACACAAATAATAATATTAAAAGCAAGCAGTATACAGTAAAGGCGAAAGAGCTTGCATCTGATAATGCTATACTTATTTTTATGCCGTCTATTGGTGTAAGTTATGATTATTCATATTCTTGGCAGGATAGAACAAAAGCTGCAAATACAAAAACAGATGGTGATTTATCTACATTAAGTGCCTATGCAAATTTAAACTTATTTAATGGTTTATCAGATTTATTTGGATACCAGCTTGCAAAGCTTGACAGAGATATTGCAGTATCTGATTTAGATGCTGCATCTTATCAGACTATTCTTGATGCTCAGCTTGCATTTATTAATGTATTAAAAGCAAAAAGTGATTTAGAAGTGGCAGAAAGCAACTTAAAATTACTTGAAATGCAGAAAAGAGATGCTCAAATCTCTGCAGATAACGGCTTAATTGCAAAAAATGATTTGTTACAGACTGAAACATATTTAGCTTCTGCACAGCTCCAAAAAATTACTGCACAAAGTGCAGTCACTCAGGCTATACAAAGTCTTGAAAAAGTAATAAACAGGAAATTAGCTTCAAATGAAGAATTGATAGAGCCAGTATTTATGAATATTACTTTGGACAGCGAAGATATTTTAAAAGAAAAAATGTTTGCAAATAGAAGCGACTTAAAAAAATTAGAGCAGTCTTATCAAGCTGCTAAAAAAACAGAAAACCGTTCATTAAGCGGTGTATATCCAACTATAGATGCATCTTTTAATTATGCAGGATATGGTGATTCTGCTGACCCATTTGCAGGAAACCCCGGTGGAATGGATTCTAATATGACAGTGGGTATCACTGCTTCATGGAATATTTTATCAGTAGCATCTGCATCAATGCAGTCTCTTTCAGATAAAAGAACTCGTCAGGCACTTGCTTATTCTATAGCAGATACAAAACAAAGTATGGTGCTTGATTTACAGCGTAAAATAGAAAACTATTATACATCAAAGGCACAGCTTGCTCAGTCAATTATTGGTGTGCAGCATGCAGAAGAAAACTACCGTGTTACTAAAAATCTTTATGACCAAAGTGCTGCAACTATGACAGAGCTTTTAGATGCATCATCATTATTGAATGAAGCAAAAGTTTCTGAATCAAATGCAAGATACAGTGTTATTTCTTCTGTATATAATTTAGAGTGGGTAATACAGGAAAAACTTCCTGTTCATGAAGTTCAGCAGGATAATGGCACAATGCCAGTAAATGATAATACTGCAGCACCAGCTCCAGCTCCAGCCCGTTAAGATAATTATAATAAATTCAGTCGGAGATATGAGAATATCTCCGCTTTTTAAGATAATTTTTATCTATATAATTTTTACACTTTTTTTTAAAATCATAAATAATGTAAGAGTATAAGACATATGTTACAAAAATAAGTATAAAAAAATACCTCTTAGT
>CAJUJZ010000099.1 GCA_910586745.1 uncultured Mucispirillum sp.
GGAACAATATTACAGAAAAACAAATAAATAATAGTAAATGGGTTACATTTAATCCTTATGAAAATGGCTCATATAAAAATGAAGCAAATAAAGTAAGAAAAGATGGTTATCAACTACAATAGACTTGTTAATATATTTTTATTATTGCAATATTAAGAAAAATATTATACGATGATATTTATAATAAAGGAGGAGAGATATGAAAAAAATAATGGTTATTTTAGCAAGTTTATTTGTTGCTTTGCCAGTTTTTGCTGTAGAAGACGGAGAACATATTGATGGGGTAAACTATTGTAATAAGGTTAATAGATACGATGTTTCCAAAGTGACATCAATATCATTTCCAGACTCATCATTATACGGTTCAGGAAGCAGCTATACATATAGAACTATTGTTGTAGGTTATCAAAGTGTGCCGTTTTTAAATGCAACATTTAATGGTAAAACAATTGGACACTCTAGTATACAACCTTTTGAGTGTCCTGCTAAATATGCTAATAGTGCTTCTGGATATTTTTATGCAGGTAGAATTATAGAGTGGTATATTCCTGCTAGCTATGTTACATCTTCTAATAGTATAAAAGTAACAGTGCAAGATAAAACAGCCAGCAAGTCTGGTATAAAAGTGCCAAATACATATACTTATGGGTTAGAAGCAATAGAATATAATGAGATAGTAAATAAAGAAGGCAATCCATGTAACCCAATAGAAGTTAATCTTAAAGAAGAAATTCGTGATGATGTAGAAAGACAGTTAGAGATAATTGCCAACCCTGTTGAAGCTGAAATTGTTGATACTGGATATGCTGGTTATTTATTTGAAGATAAATACTCATGCCAGTCTATGCCTATTGATGTTAATGATATGCAATAGTATTTAGGGCAACATTTGTTGCCCTTTTTTGTTATGTGTTTTTAAATTATATCAATTATATAATAAAATACTTCTCTATTTTATAGATAATTTTCTAAAAATTTTGCATAATAAATTTATATGTTTTCTCTAATACTATTTCATTAAATATTTCTTACTTTTGCTGCATGTTCAGGAAATAAATCAATCTGTAATAATTATTATGAGTATAAATATTATACTTGATATAAAAAATGGCAGGTATTACAACCTGCCATTAATAATATATATTTTATATACTTAGCTGCATTTGGAATAGCCGCATGACTGACATGTAAGGCATCCTTCTATATATTCAACTGGAGCACCACATTCTGGACATGCACCATTTGACATCACTTTTTTACTATCTTTTTTATCTATATCTGCAAGCAGAGAATCTACTGTTATACTGTCATTTCTTACAACATGCACATTTAATGGATTATTAATAGCTTCTTCTAAAGCTTTACCCACAGCATCAGCACATGAAAGTATTCTTTGAGAGCCAAATCCATGAGGAGTATGACAAGAAATACCTTTAAGCTGTCTAATGATAAATTCAGCTTCAACGCCGCTTCTTAAATTAAGTGAGATTAATCTTCCAATAGCTTCTGCCTGACTTTGAGCACATCCACCAGCTTTACCAATGCTTGTAAATACTTCAAATACTTTACCATCTACATCCTGATTAATTGTTACATACATTTTGCCGCAGCCTGTAGTTTTTTCAATAGTTTTACCAATTAATATAGCAGGTCGTTCTTTTGGTTTAGCAGGCATAGTAACAGCAGCAGCTTCTAGTTTTTCTTCTTTAACAGAGCCAATATTTAATACCTGTCCTAAACGGCTGCCATCTCTATATATTGTAATACCTTTACAGCCTAAATCATAAGCAAGCATATATGCTTTTTCTACATCTTCAATAGTAGCAGTGTTTTGAAAGTTAACTGTTTTACTAACAGCATTATCTGTATATTTTTGGAAAGCTGCCTGCATTTTCACATGCCATACTGGTTCTATTTCATGAGAAGTAACAAATACTTTTCTAATATCTTCAGGAACTTCTGTTAAATCATGAGCATTACCAGCATCAGCTAATTTATTCATTAAGCTTTCAGAATAAAATTTACCTTCATGAGCTTTTTCTAAAAAGTATGGATTAACTTCTGGAAGTTTATTATTATCCATAACATTTCTATAATATGCAAGAGCAAAATATGGCTCAATACCGCTTGAGGCTCCTGCAATAATAGAAATTGTTCCTGTTGGTGCTATTGTTGTAATAGTTGCATTACGCATAGCTTTAAATCCAAGAGCAGGGTATATACTTTTATCAAAGCTTGGGAAGCTGCCGCGTTTTTCTGCCAGCTCTACACTCATTTTTCTTCCTTCATCTCTGATAAATTTCATTACTTCTTCAGCTAACGATATAGCTTTATCAGAATTATAAGGAATATTTAATATAACAAGCATATCAGCCCAGCCCATTATACCAAGACCAATTTTCCTGTTTTTCTTAGTCATTTCATCTATCTGTTTAATAGGGTAGTTATTCATTTCAATAACATTATCTAAAAAGCGAACAGCTATATGGCATGTATTTCTTAAATCATCCCAGTCTATTTTTCCATTTTTAACAAACTTTACAAGGTTTATAGAGCCTAAATTGCATGATTCATAAGGCAATAATGGTTGTTCACCACAAGGGTTTGTGCTTTCCATTTCGCCTTCAGCAGGTGTTGGGTTTGCATTATTTATTCTATCTAAAAAGATAATGCCAGGGTCGCCTCCTTCCCATGCAAGCCTGACCATTTCATTAAAAACTTCTTTAGCATTTTTAGAGCCAGTTTTTTTATGGTCCCTAGGAGTAAGTAAATCATAATCTGTGTTATTTTTAACACTTTTCATAAATTCTTCTGTAATACCAACAGAAAGATTAAAGTTAGTTAATTTAGTCTTATCCTGTTTAGCATAGATAAATTCCATAATATCTGGATGGTCTACACGAAGGATACCCATATTAGCACCACGACGCATACCGCCTTGTTTGATTGTTTCTGTAGCAGCATCAAATACAGACATAAAAGAAACAGGACCAGAAGACACACCTTTTGTTGTTTTTACAGTATCATCTTTTGGACGGAGTCTTGAAAAAGAAAATCCTGTTCCGCCACCAGATTTATGAATTAAAGCAGTATATTTTACAGCTTCAAAAATACCTTCTAATGAATCTTCTACTGGTAATACAAAACATGCAGATAACTGTTGAAGAGAATTACCAGCATTCATTAAAGTAGGTGAGTTTGGTAAAAATTTTAATGAAGCCATTTGATTATAGAAAATATCAGCAACAGAATCAACATCAGCATTAGAATCAAATTTTAATTCTGCCTCTGCAATATTTTTTGCTACTCTGATAAATAAGTCTTTTGGGCTTTCCACCTGCCCAGATTCCTTTTTGCGAAGGTAACGCTTTTTCAATACAGTAACTGAGTTTGTAAGCAATTCAGGCTCTGCTTGAAAAAGTTGCTTATTACTATTTGATGCCATATTTACTCCTAGATTTAATAAATTAGAGTGTTATATTATCAGAGATTTAAAACTAATCAAGAGGAAATATTTCAAAAATTTATAAGTGCTTGTATTCTCTAGTAAAAAAAATTACAAGCACTTGTTTTATGAATTTTTTAAATTTAAAATGGCAAAATTGTGCCTAAATTTTCAGCAACTGCTTTTCTGTATATAAATTCAGCACACATAATATCCTGCAGTCCCATACCTTGAGATTGAAATACAGTTATACCGTTTTCTGAGAGTCTTCCTTTACGGTATCCACAAGTGATTTCACCAAGCTCTAAAATAGAATTCCAATGCAGTCTGCCTTTTTCAAGAGAAGGTAGAATATCACCACATTCAATTGCTGCAACATCTTTATTGTCTACTGCTAAAACTTCTGCCGCTTCTAATGTTTTTTCTGGCACTTCTGCTCTTATTAAGGCATTTGAACCGGCAGCATTAATATGGACACCATTTGGGTTAATCATTGTATGTTCAAATAATGGTTTAACTGATGTAGTAATAGTGATAATAGTATCTGCTTTAGGTAAATCTTCTTCAATATTTAATGTTGGTATAATCTCAATATTTAATGATTTACTCATTTTTTCAGCAAAAGCTTCAGCATTTTCTATTTTTCTTGTTGCAGCATAAACTTTTTTCAGTGGTGTAGTTTTATGAACTGCTTCAAGCTGTGCTTCTGCCTGAAACCCGCCGCCAAAAATAAATGCTGTATTTGTATCTTTTTTAGACATATATTTTGATGCAATACCACTTGCAGCACCAGTTCTAAGTCTGCCTATTTCGTTAGCATCAATAATTGCAAGGGGGCTGCCAGTTTCTGCATCATATAAATGCACTTTAAAAATAAGACCTGCACGGAAAGATGTATACGCTTTGAACCCTATAACACCTTTATAAGGTACTGCACCAGGAAGCATATGTAATGCTCCCTTACGGATTCTCATTCTTTGGCGTGTCATATTAAATGTTTTACCTTCTGAATAGCTTGAAAATGATTCTTCAACTAATTTTAATGTATCATCCATATTTATAAGTGATGCAGCTGTTTGTTCATCTATATATAAAGCACTCATATTAACACTCCTTTTTATATAATTACTGCGGGCATCCGTCAGAAATATCTGCTAATGAATATTTTTTAAGTTTTTCCACTAAAGCAGCCTGAACATCTTTCCACATTAAATGTGCACAGCATGACTGGTCAAAACAGCAGCCAACTTGTTCATCAAGACAGTTATTAATGTTTAATGGACCATCTACTGCAACAATTACATCATACATACATATTTTATTAGGTTCTTTGCCAAGTCTAAAACCACCTTTTTTTCCTCTTTCACTAACAAGAATATCTGATTTAGCAAGACTTTGCAGTATTTTACCTAAAAAACTGTCAGGTACATTACATGCTTTAGCTATGTCAGAACGCATAAATGCTGTTCCAATAGGAGATTGAGCCATATAAACTAAGGCTCTGATAGTATAATCACATGCGCGTGTTATTTTCATATAAAATCCTTTCTATATAATTTTATAAGCATTAATATAATATAATTATATTTTAATATCAATAGATTTATTTAATTTATTAAAAAGTTAAAGATATGTTTAAAAAAAATATATTTTTCTTGCTTTTTTTTATATTACATATTAAAAAGCAAATATAGTCTTAATCAATATGATATAATGAGGAATTTATGAAACTGTTTTTTCAAGAATATGCCAGAGTATACAGGCAGATAATTAATGATGTTAATCGTATTTTAAAACCTTATGGTTTAACAAGTGTGTTATGGCGTATTTTTCTTTATTTAGAGAAAAATAGCACAGCAAAGGCCAGCCATATATATGAGTATTATTCTATGGATAAAGGGATGACTTCCAGATATATTGCCAAGTTAAGAGAAAATGGCTATGTAGAATATATTGAGCAGAATGGAAAAGTGAAAAAAATATTACAGCTTACAGACAATGGTCATAAACTTTTTCAGGAAATAAATATTAAAATAAGAGAGCATGAAAGGGATGTTTTATCAACTTTAACACCAGAAGAACAAAGTGAGATTATGGTCATAATAGAAAAGATTAGAATTAAAACAGTTCATAAATAATTAATCAATAATAACTTTTAAATAAATTTAAAAAAAATATAAAAAAAGTTCTTGACGAATTTAAAAAAATATATTATTAATTCCTACACACAACGCTGGGGCATCGCCAAGTGGTAAGGCAGCGGGTTTTGGTCCCGCCATTCGGAGGTTCGAATCCTTCTGCCCCAGCCATTTTTTTATCTATTTTTCATATATTCAGGGTCTAAAAGTATGCACTTTAAAACAGATGTAAAAACATTAATCATTAAAATAGGAAGCTCTATTTTATCAGGTAATGACCTTGGTCTTAACAGTGCTAGAATAGCATCATTAGTTTATCATATTGCAAAATTAAAACAAACTATTCCAAATATAGTAATAGTATCTTCTGGGGCAGTAGCATCAGGGTTTAAACTTCTTGGGTTTCCATCTCGTCCAAAAGATATTGTTGATAAACAAGCTTCAGCTGCTGTTGGGCAGGCAAGGTTAATATGGACTTATGAACAGGCTTTTGCTCAGTATAATATTAATGTAGCACAAGTTCTGCTTACAAAAGATGATTTATCAAATAGAAAACGGTATCTTCATGCACGCTCTGCTTTAAAAAGACTTTTAGAGCTGGGTGTTATTCCAATAATTAATGAAAATGACACGATTATAGTTGATGAATTAAAATATATAGAATCATTTGGTGATAATGATAATCTTGGAGCTTTAGTTGCAGGTATTATTGATGGTGATTTGCTGCTTATTTTATCAGATGTAGATGGATTATACACAGCAGACCCATCAAAAGATAAAAATGCAAAAATAATACATAAAGTAGAATATATTAATGATGATATTATGGATAGTGCAGGTGGCAGTATATCTTCTGTAGGTACAGGTGGTATGAAATCAAAAATAGAGGCTGCTAAAAAAGCACTTGAAGCAGGTTGTGAAGTAGCTATTATTAAGGGAATGGAACCTGAAAATATAGAAAAATTTTTTAAAGAAGATAATATAGGTACATATTTTTATCAAAGTATTTCTTCTATTAAAAAGCGTAAATTCTGGATAGGTTATGCAGCTATTCCAAAAGGTGCTGTTATAATAGATGACGGTGCTTGTAATGCACTTTTAAATAATAAATCACTGCTTGCAAAAGGTATAATTAATATTAATGGTAAATTTCAGGCAGGTGCTGTTATTTCTATTATAAATGATGATAAAGAGATAGCCAGAGGAAAAACAAGATATTCTTATGCTGATTTATTAAAAATTATAGGTAAAGCATCATCAGAAATATATGATATTTTAGGATATAAAATATCTGACGAAGTTATACATAAAGATGATTTGCTTTTAATCTAAATAAGGATAAATAATATGAATTTAACAGAACAGCTTGCAAAAACAAAAAAAGATGCTCATATATTTGCTGTATCACCAGCACCAAAAAGACAGGCGGTATTATCAAATATAGCTTTTCTTCTTAATGAAAGGCGGGAAGAAATAAAAAAAATTAATAAAATAGACATTAATAATGCAGAAAATATGGACTTAAGCTCTGCCATGATAGACAGGCTTAGATTAACTGATAAAGAAATAGATAGTATGATAAAGGCAGTCAATGAAATATCTATGCAGAAAGAAGTAATAGGGGAAGTTATAACTGGTTCTACCCGCCCTAATGGGTTAAAAATACGAAAAGTAAGAGTACCTCTTGGTGTTGCTGGTATTATTTATGAATCACGCCCTAATGTTACTATTGACAGTGCTGCTCTATGCATAAAATCTGGCAATGGTGGAGTATTAAGAGGCGGCAAAGAAGCTGTTAACTCTAATAAAATCCTTGCTGAAATTATTTCAGATTCACTTGAAAAAGCTGGGTTTTCTAAAGATATTATTTATTTTATTCAAGAAACTGATAGAAATATTATAAAAGATATGGCTCAGGCTAAAGGATTAATTGATGTTATTATTCCACGAGGCGGAGAAGGGCTTATTAATTTTGTGGTAGATAATGCTAGAATTCCTGTTATTATGCATGATAAAGGCGTATGTCATGTGTTTATTGATGAAAGTGCAGAGTATCAGCAGGCTTTATCTATTTCTTTTAATGCAAAAGTGCAGCGTCCTAGTGCATGTAATGCTATGGAAACACTGCTTGTTCACAAAAATATTGCAGAAAAAATACTGCCTGATATAGCAGAAATGTTTCAAGATGTAGATGTGGATTTAAGGGGATGCCCTGAAACATTAAAATATATAGACTGCAGACCTGCTATTGAAGAAGACTACTATACAGAATATCATGATATGATACTTTCTATAAAGGTAGTTGAAAATATTCAGGAAGCTGTTGCACATATTAATAAATATGGTTCAGGTCACAGCGATGCAATAGTCACTGCAAATTATAATAATGCAGAAAAGTTTTTAAACGAAGTAGATTCTGCTGCTGTATATGTTAATGCATCTACAAGGTTTACTGATGGCGGTGAATTTGGTCTTGGTGCTGAAATAGGAATAAGCACACAAAAACTTCATGTAAGAGGACCTATGGGTGCAGAAGATTTGACTACTACTAAGTATCTAATATATGGCAGCGGACAGTTGCGTGGATAATGGATATTTGTATTTTTGGTGGAGCTTTTGACCCTGTTCATAAAGGACATATTGCAATAGCTCAGTCAGCTGTTAAAAAGTTTCGTTTTGATAAGCTGCTTTTTATGGTATCAAAAGAGCCGCCCCATAAATCAAACCATACAGCATCTTTTATTTACAGGCTTAATATGGTAAAGCTTGCATTAAGTGGGCTTGGTGATAAATTCGGTGTTACTGATATTGAAGCAAGATTAAATGATTTATCATATACTTACAATTCATTATCTGCTTTAAAAGAAATATATTCTAATGATA
>CAJUJZ010000100.1 GCA_910586745.1 uncultured Mucispirillum sp.
AAACACCTTGACATTCCCCCCCCCATGCTATAATGGGCGAAAAGAAAAGGAAAAAGAGGGGTTTATGAAGAAAATAATTATCACACTTTTTACTATTTTTGCATTATTTGGCTGTGCTGAAGATAATTCTCAAATTACTAAAATAACACAACCTGTTAGGGTAGAAATCATTAGTTCTTTTACCGAAAAAAATGTTTCTAACTTTTTTGTTGAAAACAATGATAGCCTGATGAACTGCAATTCTTATTGGGGTGTAACAAATAACTATAATGAAGCAATGACATTATATGCAAAAAATCTTATGAACAACAATATGAATAATAATGTAAGTAATGGCTATATACAAATATGTAATGGTAGAGTAAACAATCCTTCCACATTTTATAATTTTCTTAAAATTAAAATTAGTGATTTAAATAATGTACAGGAATATACCGTCAAATTTGGATCACCAGATTCATATTCATATATAGTTGGATATGAAAACCAGTTAATTAATCAAGCAATTGAATTTTTTAAAAATGATCCTACAGCTTCATTTGTTGGTAATTTTTATGTTGAACTAGAATAATAAAACTGTATCTTTATTTAATTTTTAAACTATTGCTACAATTATTGGATATCATATATGACAACTTTAAATTTTGAAGATATTCTTAATATATCATTTATAATTGATGAAAAGAATATACGCTTTTTAACACATTATACAAATATTGCAAATATAGAAAATATTTTAAAACATGGCTTAATGCCTATAAGTTTACTGCATAATAATAATATAAAATTTTATAAAAATGATTCTTATAGAGCTGATTATACTGATGCAATCTGTCTTAATATAGAATTCCCTAATTATAAATTATTTTATAAAAACAGAATAAATTCAAATACAGATTGGGCAATTATTATTTTAAATGCAAAAAACATATTATGCTACCTTGATGTTGCTTTTTGTAGAACAAATGCTGCAAATTATTATATGTCATCAATACCTATTGAACAACGTAAAACTCTAAATTCATTTTTAGATATGTTTTATGATAATGAAGAACATAATTTACGTTCTGCCTTAGGAATTCCAGATAATTATCCAACAGACCCACAGGCTGAAATTTTAGTATTTGAAAAAATTGATATTTCAAATATTATTGAAATTCAATTAGATAAACAAATTTTAGTGGATAAATATAAAAAGTTATCTCCTAATTTGAATTTTATTTTTTCAGATAATCTTCTTAAAGCGCGAAAAGATTATAAATATTGGAGTCCACATATAATATAAAAACTCTATATACAAATTTAAAAAAGAATATTATATTAACATAATAATACATAGAAGGTAAGATGATGGCAAATAGACCTGTTTTTATACTTAATAACTCAGCACCATATTTTAGGAAAATTGATATAGAATTTGAATATGCATCAGGTTTTGCATTAGTTCAAAAACAAAAAAATATTAATAATTTACATAAAGATTTTTTAACTTTATATCCTAATCATAAAATTCTTGAAGTTTCTACTAAATCTCCCGATATACTTGGAATACAGCTGAGTGCTTTTAATCTTGAATTTAGTATAAATGGTCAAAAATATCCTGTCGAAATTTTATATCAAGCAAGCAAAGTATATAATTCAGGTATTAATAATAATATTGTTTTAAAAATGCAACCTAATGAAGCAAAAAAATTTTAAAATGAAATTAATGATAAATATATTTTAAAAGAATTTATATTTAATGGAATATCATTTCCGTTAGAACCAAAGACATATTTTTATAACTGGTTATACATAAACGCATTAATGAGAAACAAAAAATTAATTCAAGAGATATTAGACTATGGATATAATGCTTTCACCGACATAGAATATAATCCAAAAAAATCTATCAACTGTCAAGCTCAAGCATTAGCAATAGGCATTTCACTTATTAAAAACAAACAAATATTTGATTTATATAATAATAATTTTATAGATCATATTGCTTTTTTAAATACTGTATATCAAGGTTTTACACATTATTCTTATTCAACAATAGACTTAACTGATTTATAATAATAGATAATTTAAATTATAAAAACTTAAATATTAAATATTTTAAAATAATTAATTAAATATGATATATATTTACATATTATCTTTTCATTGACAAATCATACCTTTCCCTTATATTACAAATAGGGAGAAGGTATGAAAGCTATTGATATTGCCAATTTTTTTATTGATTACAATGCACATTCTATAGATGATACTATTACAAATTTAAAACTCAATAAACTGCTGTATTTTGCACAAGGATACAGCCTTGCATTATATGATAAGCCCTTATTTAGTGAAAATATTGAAGCATGGCAGTATGGTCCTGTTGTGGCAAATGTATATCATAAATTTAAAAGCAATAATAAAGAAAATATTGCTCATACTTATGGCAGCTTTTCGCTTGATATATTTGACAGCAATACAATAGAACTATTGCTTGCAGTTATAAATAATTATGGAAAATATTCATCATCTAAATTAATAGAAATTACTCATGAAAAAGGCTCACCATGGGATATGGTATATAGTGAAAATGTAAATAATATTATCCCTAATAATACCATAAAAGAATATTTTAAAAACATATCTATTACTCAGCCAAATCTAAAAAAGATATACTATATAGGCAAGCGAGAAGATAATTCTAAACCTTTACTTTTACCTGCTGATTGGGATGATAAGGAAAAGTATAGTATTTATTTATAACCTGCTAATGATTAAATTTTATATTTAATTCCATCTATTAATAATGTATATGAAATAATTGATAAAAGCAGTATAATACTTTATAGATATAACATATTGAATATAGTTTTATTTCCAATTTTAAAAAATGCCCCATGTTATTTCATTTTCTTTGCGACTTAATTTCTTATGAACTGTTTTTTAGGAACGATTTGCCAGCTGATTGTTTGAGCGATAGCGAGTTGCAGTGGCAGTGGAGAAAAAACAGTGAATGGTTAAGGAATTGGAGCATAAGAAATGAAATAACTAACATAAGATTTATGAGATTTGCGGCGGTCTGATAGTGTAAACTTCATTTTGTAAATATATTTATTATTATACTTAATTATAACATTAAAATAAAAGTGATATTGTAATCTTTAAATTGACTTAAATAATTTATTTAATATAATTATTTTATGATTTTAAGTGTTTCCCGCAGAACAGATATTCCTGCATTTTATGCAGAATGGTTTATGGAAAGGTTAAGGCAGAAATATGTGCTTGTCCGTAACCCCTTTAATATTCACAGTATTTCCCGCATACCTTTATCCCCAGAAAATGTTGATGCTATTGTATTCTGGACTAAAAATTCTAAACCTATTCACAGATATTTAGATGAAATAGACGAACTTGGATATAAATATTATTTTCAATATACTATTACTCCTTATAAAAATGATTTAGAAGAAAAAGTGCAGGATAAAAAAGAAATTGTAGAAACATTTAAAAATTTATCTGAAAAAATAGGCAGTGAAAAAGTAGTACTTCGGTATGACCCTGTAATATTAAATGATAACTACACTATAGATTTTCATAAAAAAGCTTTTGCAAGGCTTTGCGATTTGCTGGCACCTTATACTAAAAAGATAATATTCAGCTTTCTTGATGATTATAAAAAAATATCTAAAAATATAAAGCAGTTAAATATTAAAGAAATATCAGAAGAAGATATGTATATAATTGCTGAAAATTTTTCATCTATTGCAAAAGATAATGGTTTAATTATTGAAAGCTGTGCAGAGCAGATTGATTTAGAAAAATTTGGTATAAATCACGGTAAATGTATAGATAATGAATTAATAGAAAAGATTACAGGTTTTAAATTATCTGTTGGCAGAGATAACCAGAGAAATGCCTGCGGCTGTATAAAATGTATAGATATTGGAGAATATAATACCTGCATGCATAAATGTCTATACTGCTATGCAAATATAAATAAAGATGCAGCATTTAAAAACAATAAGCTGCATGATAAAAATTCACCACTTTTAATAGGTCATGTAGATGAGATTAAAGATAAAATAGCAGATAGAAACATAAAAGATACAAAAAGCTATAAAAAAAATAATAGTATTGAAGACTTTATATAACCTATATTTTACTACCAAGATTATTACAAATATCTTCAATAATTTTTTGTATATGTTTATTATCTTTATATATTTCTAAATCCTTTAACCATATAATATATGAATGAGCTCTTTTTTCTGTATCTTGAGATAATAGAAAAAATTCACTTTGTCTTATTGCTAATAACTGACCAATTTTATCTGTATCTATATCCTTGCTGGTTATTACTGAGCTAATAATAATTTTTAAGATATCAAGAATACCTCTTTCAAGATGATTAATTGCTCTTTGCAGATTATTTAAAACAAAATGAATGGCATTATTTTGAAGTTTTTCTTCACTATATTCCTTTCTATCAACCATATAGGAAAAAGTAAAATGGCTTAAAAACATAAAAAATTCAGAAACAAAAACTTCTTTATTATTTACATGTTTTAAGCCCAGATTATTATCTTTTATGAAAAGCATCTCATAAAATTTAACAAGATAATAAAATAATAATATATTATTTGCTATTTCATAAAAATCATAAACATAAGAAGATGTTTTGTTATAATTATTTATATTTGGAGCTTTTGGTGTATCTAATATTGTAACAATAATTTGTCTATGAGTATTAAGCTTTACTTCAATATTTAAGCTATTATAAAATTTTAAAGCTGCAAAATATGATGCATCATAGTATTTTTGTAAAAGAGTGCTTAATTTTTCATTTATTTGCAAAAAATATTCTAATGTAATATGGTTTAAACCAATATTATTACTAATAACTGTTTTATTTTGGTAATTATCATAAAAACTATTTAATATTTCTTTCATTATATGGTGGGCAATATTATACTCTCTTGTACCAAATAATATCGATAAAATACTTTCTGGATAGCTGTAATATAAATATGTTTTCTGCACCATATTCAAAAATACGGGATAGTTATTATCAAATTCATTTGAAAAAGTATTAATATTATACAACATTAGAATATTATTTTGTCCATTCATCAAATGATTGTGGTAGATTTGCTAGATACTTTTCTAAATCTTCATTTGATGTATTTTGTGGTGGAAGTTGTGAATTAAAATCTACATTATTAAGGTTACCATGTGGAAATACAGAACCTCTATTTGAAATAAAATTTTCTTTACCATCCATCTCTTTTGCTATATTTTCATAAAGCAATTCTTCTGGAAAATTATACTTGTGGTTACCCATACCCGCACCTAAAATAATTGATTTGTATATATAATATAATATTGCAACTAAAAAAATGTCAATATTTTTTTCCACTCTTTACTTTTTTAATTTTTAGTATTAATATGCAATTTAAATTTATTTTTAAGCTAACGAGGATAAAATAATGGGAAAAAATCTTTTTCAAAAAGTATGGGAAAGGCATGTTGCAGGCACTCTTGCAAGCGGCCAGTCTCAGCTGTTTATAGACCTGCACTTACTTCATGAAGTAACAAGTCCGCAGGCTTTTGCTATGATTAGAGAGCTTGGCTTAACTGTAGCTCATCCAGAAAGAACTTTTGCTACACATGACCATATTATACCAACAGATAATACTGCCCGCCCTTTTAAAGACAGCTTAGCTGAAGAAATGATGGCAGCTATTGAGAAAAATACTTCTGATTTTGGAATACAGCTTTTTGGCGTAAAAAATAACAGATATGGCGTTATCCATATTGTAGGACCAGAAGAAGGACTTACTCAGCCTGGTATGACCGTTGCATGCGGCGACAGCCACACAGCTACTCATGGTGCTTTTGGTGCTATAGCTTTTGGTGTAGGTACATCTCAAGTCAGGGATATTTTAGCTACTCAGACTATGAGTATTGCTCCATTTAAAGTTCGCAGAGTAGAATTAAACGGCGAAATGGGTAAAGGTGTATACTCAAAAGACTTAATTTTAACTGTTATCGCTAAACTTGGTGTAAATGGCGGTTTAGGCTATGCTTATGAATTTGCAGGCACTGCTGTTGATAAAATGAGTATGGAAGCACGCATGACTATCTGTAATATGGCTATTGAAGGTGGTGCTCGTGTTGGCTATATGAACCCAGACGAAACTACTTTTGCATACTTAAAAGGCAGACCTTATGCTCCACAGGGTGCTGCTTGGGATAAAGCTGTAGAATACTGGAAAAATACTGCCAGCGACAAAGATGCTCATTATGATGATATTATAAAATTTGATGTTAATAAAATCACACCTATGGTTACATGGGGCATCACTCCAGAAATGGCAATAGGCATAGATGAAAAAATACCAGAGCCAACTACTGACATTATGAAAGAAGCTCTTGAATATATGAAATTTAAAGCAGGCACACCTATTAAAGGCACAAAAATAGATGTTGCTTTTATTGGCAGCTGCACAAACGGCAGAATAGAAGATTTTAGAATAGCAGCAGAAATATTAAAAGGTAAAAAAGTTGCTAAATCTGTTAAAGCTCTTGCTGTTCCAGGCTCTGTTATTGTTAAAGAACAGGCAGAAAAAGAAGGTCTTGATGTAATATTTAAAGAAGCAGGCTTTGAGTGGAGAGAGCCAGGCTGTTCTATGTGCCTTGCTATGAACCCAGATAAACTTGCAGGCGACCAAATATCTGCATCTACTTCTAACAGAAACTTTAAAGGCAGACAAGGCTCTGCAACAGGCAGAACAATGCTTTTAAGCCCTGCAATGGTAGCTGCTGCTGCGGTTGTTGGTGCTGTAACTGATGTTAGAGATATGATATAAGGGGTATAAAATGACTGGAAATATTAAAGAAATAAAAGGCAAAGCAATGCCAATGATTGGCGATGATATAGATACTGACAGGATTATCCCTGCCAGATTTTTACGCTGTGTTACATTTGACGGACTTGGCGAACAGGCTTTCAGAGATGAAAGATTTGATGAAAATGGCAACCCTACTGACCACCCTATGAATAGTGAAGAATATAAAGGTGCAAAAATCATATTAAGCGGTAATAACTTTGGCTGCGGTTCATCAAGAGAGCATGCTCCACAGGCTATTAAAAGAGCTGGTTATGAAGCAGTAATTGCTGAAAGCTTTGCAGAAATTTTTTACGGCAACTCATCAGTATTAGGGCTTGTATGTATTACTATGCCAAAAGCAGAAATCAGCGAACTTGCTTCTTATATTGAGAAAAATCCAGATACAGAAGTTATTATAGATATTGAAAAAGCAGAAATTAAAGCAGGAGATAAAACATATAAAGCAGGCATTAAGCCAGCACTGCAAAAAAGTCTGCTTGACGGCACTTATGATACAATCTATGAGCTTATGAAAAATAAAGATAAAGTAGAAGAAATGGATAAAAAACTGCCTCCAAAATGCTTTAATTAATTTATATATGGAGAAATAATATATGAAACAATTATTTATGGCTTTAATGCTGTGTTTATTTATCTTTCCTTCTTATGCAAATGCTGAAAAATGTGATTATATATTTACTGATGATGAAATTGAAAAAGAATTAGATAATTTACTAGAAGGTGGAACATATAAAGATAAAGCAGGATCTGGTGTCTTTTGTGTTGCATATGAAGATTTAATCAAATTACAATTCAACCTAAAAGATGGCAAAATAAATGGTGGAATGGGCATCAATGTATACTATGAAAAAGATAAGCCTGCCATTGAAGTCTATACCAATGACTATAATTTATTTAAATATGTTGATGAATTATATGATGATAATGATATGCTAAACTTTGAAGTTTTAAAAAATAAAAAAATAGATGTAACAAGTAAAGTATATTATGAAAATGGTAATGTTGCTATGACATGTAATATGAAAAATGGCAATGGAGATTGTATTTCATATTTAGAAAGTGGTGCAATGGAAATGTATTTACCTATTTCAAATTATGCGATTAATGGAATAACTGAAGTATATGATGAAGATGGTAATGTTGCTATGACATGTAATATGAAAAATGGCAATGGAGATTGTATTTCATATTTAGAAAGTGGTGCAATGGAAATGTATTTACCTATTTCAAATTATGCGATTAATGGAATAACTGAAGTATATGATGAAGATGGTAAACTTTGGTCAACAATTACATATAAGGACGATAAAATTATATCTGCAGAATGTGCCAATACGATTTCTGCACGCCTAAGACCAGGTGGCCTTAAATGGACTAAAGCTGAAATATCTAATTGGGAAAATGGATTAGAAGTGAAATGTGGATATTAAATGGCGAATAAATAAGGGCTGTTTAATGAGGCGAACCCCATTTATTGGACAAATAAATGGGGTGTTTTTATGTCACG
>CAJUJZ010000101.1 GCA_910586745.1 uncultured Mucispirillum sp.
AAAAATTCGGGGACTGGATGAATAATTATCCTAGAAAATTATTTAATTATAAATCAGCTAATGATATATTTTATGAGAACTTAAAACTTCTGCTTAAATTGCTGCAATCGTTTTTAGATTTTACATGTTCATTATATACTTGAATATTAATTTGACAAGAGAATTGATATGTGGTATTTTTATACTAGATTTAATAGCTGAATATCGGTTTTTAAGATTAAAAGGGAAGCAGGTGTAAATCCTGCACAGTCTTGCTGCCGTATTGATGAGAATGTTTTCACAAGTATTAAAAAGTGTATGTTTTAATACTTAGCCACTTTTAGGGGAAGGCGAAAGCAAACTTTGATTCTTAGTCGGAAGACCTGCCGATATTTGCCGCATACTATTAGGACTTATGCGGCTGATTATAAAAGCACAATGAATGCTTTGTATAATTTGCTTTAATTGCCTATGCAGTTTGTCCTTTATGCTTTTTAAAGCACACTATTAAACAGGAGGTTATCTTTTATGGTAACAAAAAATCTCTTTGCAGGCATTTTCCCTGCTCTTTTATCTATTTTTCTCACTCTACCAGAAAAATCTTATGCAATGCATATTATGGAAGGCTACCTTTCACCATCCTGGTCTATCTTTTGGATAGTTTCAGCACTTCCATTCATAATTTACGGCTTTTTTGCAATAAAGAAAAAAATTTCAGAAAACACTAAATTTTTTATACTGCTTGCAATGTGCGGAGCATTCGCCTTTGTTCTTTCTTCTCTTAAAATACCATCAGTTACAGGAAGCTGTTCTCACCCAACAGGTGTTGGCTTAGGTGCTGTGCTTTTTGGGCCTACCCCTATGGCTGTAATAGGTTTTATAATACTTTTATTTCAGTCGCTTTTACTGGCTCACGGTGGGCTTACCACTATTGGTGCTAATGTATTTTCTATGGCAGTAGTTGGACCTTTTGCTGCCTATGGAGTATTTAAAGGTGCATTAAAAGTAGGTATCTCAAGCGGTATTGCAGTATTTTTAGCAGCCTTTGCTGGTGATATTTTAACTTATATAACTACATCTATCCAGCTTGCTTTAGCTTATCCAGATGCAGTAGGCGGGTTTATGACTTCTTTATGGAAATTTATGGGCATTTTCGCTGTAACTCAAATACCTTTAGCCATAAGCGAAGGTTTACTGTCAGTTATTGTTTATAATGTTTTACTTAAATATTCATATAAAGAATTAAATCTTTTAAAAGCTGTATAGGGGGTATATAATGGCACTTTGGAAAAAAAATCTTATATTATCAATAATTGTAATAGCTTTGGCAGTGCTGCCCCTTGTAACATTAAAAAATGCAGAGTTTGCAGGGGCAGATGGTTTGGCAGAAACTGCTATTACTGAAATTAATCCAGATTATAAGCCTTGGTTTTCATCCTTATATGAACCTGCAAGTGGCGAAATAGAATCACTTCTTTTTGCATTGCAGGCTGCTCTTGGTGCAGGTGTTGTGGGCTTTGTGTTAGGCAGAATTACTGCTAAAAATGGAGAATAATTTTGCTTGTGACTGATAAATATGCCTATACTTCAAAGCTGGCAAAAAAAGATCCGCTGGCAAAGGTAATATTTACTTTTGCTGTGCTTTTTTTATGCTTAGTCTTAAATAATGTATTTGTCAGTATATTTTTATTAATATTTTTTGCAGGGTTTACTATTATTTCAAACCCTGCTGTTTCCTTTATAAAATATATAAAATTTATGCTTATCCCATTTTCATTTTTGATTATGGGTATTATTCCTGTGCTTATCACATTTGTTAAAGATGACAGTATTATTATATTAATAGAAAGGTTTAATGCAGGTATTACTTATCAGTCCTTATCTGCATCTATAAACATTTTTTTTAGAGCATTATCAGCTGTCAGCATCACTTACTTTCTTGCTCTTTCTACACCTATGACTTGCTTTTTTGAAAGCCTTTATAAATTAAAACTTCCTAAGCTTTTTATATCTCTTATGGAGCTTATATACAGGTATATTTTTATATTAATAGATGAAGCAGCAGCCATGTATAAAGCACAGAAACTCAGGCTTGGATACAGGGATTTTAAATCAAGCTTATTATGTATATCAGAACTGGCAGCTATGCTTTTTATAAGGGCTTATAAAAGAGCAGATTTCAGTTATCAGGCATTATTATCAAGGGGATATGATGGCGATATTACTACTATAAGTCAGGAATATGAAAAAGCATATATATTTTATGTATTAATATTTTTTATTGCAGGCTTCTGCATTACTTTAAAGGCAGTATTATGAGTGAAAGTATATTAAAGTGCGAAAATTTATGTTTTTCTTATGAAGATGAATTATCACTTAATAACATATCCCTTGATATAAAAAGGGGCAGTATTACAGCCATACTTGGCAGAAATGGTGCAGGTAAATCAACTCTTTTTTTAACATTAAATGGTATAAATATAAAAGATAAAGGCAGTGTATATTTTAATGATAAGTTAGTAGAGTATAATAAAAAAGGTATTGCAGAAATTCGTAAAAATATAGGCATAGTTTTTCAAGACCCTAATGACCAGCTTTTTTCTGCAAGCGTTATAAAAGATGTTTCTTTTGGTGCATTAAATTTAGGTTTATCTCAAGATGAAGCAAGAAAATGGGCAGAAAAAGCATTAAAAGAAGTGGAAATGTATGACTATATGGAAAGACCAACCCATGCATTAAGCTTTGGTCAGAAAAAAAGGGTGGCAATAGCTGGAGTGCTTGTTATGGAGCCTGATCTTATTATTTTAGATGAGCCAACAGCAGGGCTTGACCCAATGGGAGCAAATGAAATACTTGTGCTGCTTAAAAAAATAAATAAAGAAAAAGGAACAACAATAATTATAGCAACTCATGAAATGGATATTGTGCCACTTTACTGTGATTATGCTTATGTACTTGATAAGGGCAGCATTGTAATGCAGGGAAGCCCAGAAGAAATTTTTTGTCATGCTGATGAATTAAGAAAGTATGATTTAAGACTTCCCCGTATTGCCCACCTAATGGAAATACTTAAAAAATATGACAATATAGCAGTAGATGAAAGTATAGATACAATTTCTAAAGCACGCAGGGCTATAAAAGAGCTTATTAATGGAAAAAGTAATTAAAAAAGGCAGAACACTAGAGACTGGATATACAACTGGCACATGTGCTCAAGCTGCAGCAAAAGCAGCAGCCTTATATTTATTTACAGGTATAAAGCAGGACTATGTTGAAGTAAATATTCCTGCAGGAAAGCTTTTGAAAATAAAAATAAAAAATTTGGAAAAATATGATTACTATGCAGAATGTTCTGTAATTAAAGAAAGCGGCGATGACCCAGATGTTACAAACGGCATAGAAATAAAAGCAGCAGTATATAAAGGCTATGATAAATTAATTATAGACGGTGGTAATGGTATAGGCAGAGTAACAAAACCAGGACTTAAAGTGCCTGTTGGCGAATCTGCCATAAACCCTGTTCCTAGGAAAATGATAGCATATGAAATGGAAAAAATATGTTTAGATTTTGGCTATGATAAAAGCTTTAAAGTTATTATTTCTGCTTCTGATGGCATAGAAACTGCCAAAAAAACATTTAATGAAAAACTTGGCATTATTGGCGGCATATCTATTCTTGGTACAACTGGTGTAGTTGAGCCAATGAGTGAAAAAGCATTGATAGATACAATAAATTTAGAAATAGACAGCCATATGGAGCAGGGCAGAAAAAATATACTTTTAACACCCGGAAATTACGGCAGAAATGCAGCACTGGAAAAATTTTGCATAGATATAGAAAAAGGTATAAAAATATCAAACTATATAGGAGACACTCTTGATTACCTTTTATATAAACAGCCAGAAAGAATATTGATTATAGGCCATGCTGGCAAGCTTTCAAAAGTTGCAGGGGGCATAATGAATACCCATTCAAGTTGTGCAGACTGCCGTCATGAAATATTTGCATCTTATGCCGCACTTTGTGGGGTAGAAAAAAAAGTTATAGAAGAAATATTTAATGCTGTTTCTACCGATGAAATAGATTATATTTTAATGCAGTATAATCTGCACGAAAAAGTATGGGATATAATGATAAATAAGATTATGGAAAATATAAACAGACGGCTTCAAAATAAAATTAAATGCGAAGTTATGGTGTTTACAAATAAAGAAAATACATGGAAATACAGCAGTAATGCATTAGAATTTATAAAATACTTTAAGGATATATAAATGGAAAAAGGAAAATTATATGGTGTTGGAATAGGTCCCGGAGATAAAGAGCTTATTACATTAAAAGCAGTAAACACTATAAAAAATGCTGATGTTATAGCTCTTCCTGACAGTTTTTCTGGCAAAAACAGGGCTTATGAAATAATCAAAGAATATATTGATGAGAAAGAAATTATATACCTTCCTATGCCTATGACAAAAGATAAAGAGCATTTAAAGGCAAGCCATGAAAGTGGTGCAGAGCTTATTATAAACTATTTAGAAAAAGGTAAAAATACTGCATTTGCTACTCTTGGCGACCCATCTGTATATTCTACATATATGTATATTCACCGTATAGTAGAAAGCAAAGGGTATGATGTAGAAATGGTGCCGGGTGTTACTTCATTTTGTGCCAGTGCTGCACGCCTTAATATATCATTATGTGATGGTGATGAGCCTTTAATAATAATACCTGCAAATTATAAAGATAATAAAGAGCTTTTAAAATTATCTGGAAATAAAGTGCTTATGAAAAGCGGTAAAAAGATGGCAAAAGTAAAGCAGGAAATAGCTGAATGCTGCCTTACTGATAAAACATATATGGTAGAAAACTGCGGCATGGAAGAAGAAAAAATATATAAAGATTTCAGTGTGGCATCAGATGAAAGCAGTTATTTTTCATTAATAATAGTAAAGGGGTAAAGATATGGTATATTTTGTAGGGGCAGGTCCTGGTGCCGTTGATTTAATAACAGTCCGTGGAGCAGAGCTTTTAAAAAAAGCAGATGTTATTATATATGCAGGCTCACTCGTTAATCCTGAACTTTTAAGTTATGCAAAAAAAGAATGTGTTATATATAACAGTGCATCTATGACTTTGGAAGAAGTAATTAATATTATGGAAAAAAGTCATAAAAATAATCAAATAGTTGTAAGGCTGCATACTGGAGATATGAGTATATATGGAGCTGTAAGAGAGCAGTCTGATATATTAAAAAGTAAAAATATACCTTTTGAAAGTGTGCCGGGTGTCAGTTCATTTTTAGGAGCCGCAGCAGCTTTGAATGCTGAATATACTCTGCCTGCAGTTTCCCAGACAGTAATACTTACAAGAATGGCAGGAAGAACTCCTGTGCCTGAAAAAGAAAGTATCAGGCGTTTAGCATCACATAATGCTTCTATGGTCATATTTTTAAGCTCATCTATGCTTGGGAAACTGGCTGAAGAATTAACTGCCGGGGGATATAGTAAAGAGACGCCTTGTGCCATAGTTTATAAAGCCACATGGGCTGATGAAATAAAAGTAGTTACAACTATTGAGAATTTAGAAAAAGCAGGCAGAGAAAATAATATTTCAAAAACAGCACTTGTGCTTGCAGGTGATTTTTTAGGAGATATATATAACCGCTCAAAACTTTATGACGGTACATTTTCCCATGAATTTAGAAAAGGCACTAATGGATAAAATATATATAATATCATTTACACAAAAAGGGGCGGAGTTAAGCTTAAAATTGCATAATATATATCCAGATGCACTGCTTTATGGCAAATATCCTGCTCATAATATAAAAATGCTTGAAAAAGATATAAAATCTTTTACCGCAGATATTTTTAATGAAAGTAAAGCCATAATATTTATAGCTGCAATAGGTATTGCTGTGCGTGCTATTGCTCCTCTTATTGTATCAAAAAATAAAGATGCAGCAGTTATTGTGTTAGATGATACAGGAAAATTTGTAATACCAGTGCTTTCCGGTCATATTGGCGGAGCAAACGAAATGGCTTTAAAAATTGCAGAATATATAAATGCAGAGCCAGTGATAACTACTGCAACAGATAGGAATAATAAGTTTGCAGTAGATGTATGGGCAGAAAAAAATAATTTATATATTGATGATATATCTATGATAAAAGAAGTATCATCAAGGCTTTTACGCAATGAAAATGTGGGCTTTATTTCAGATTATAAAATACAAGGCTTACTTCCAGAGGGGGTAATTTCCGATGTGCAGCAGGAATGCGGAATGGTAATCGCTGATAATATAGATGTTCAGCCCTTTCCATATACTATGCAGCTTATCCCAAAAGAGTATATTTTAGGAATAGGAGCTAGAAAAGGAGCAGAATATCATTATTTAAAAGATTTAGTGGAAAGAGTATTAAAAGAAAACAATATAGATAAAAGAAAAATAAAAGCCATTGCAAGCATTGATATTAAAAAAGATGAAAAAGCCATATTAAAGCTTTCAAAAGAACTAAATGTGCCTTTTATAACATATTCTAAAGATGAGCTTGCAAATGTGCAGGGAGATTTTATATCTTCAAATTTTGTAAAAAGCATAACTGGTGTAGATAATGTGTGTGAAAGGGCAGTGAAATGTTTTTATGGCAGTGAAATTGTAGTAAAGAAGTTATGTGAAAATGGGTTTACTTTATCAATAGGTTATCAATTATGGCAGGGAAGTTTTTAAAAAGAGGATAAGTATGAAAGGAAAAATATATTGTATAGGCACAGGTCCCGGAAAAGAGGACTTAATATCAGAAAGAGCATTAAAAGCGATAGAAGAAAGCGATATTATTGCAGGATATGGAGTATATGCTGATTTAATATCACACTTAATAAAAGATAAAGAATTAATAGTAACACCTATGAAGCAGGAAAAAGCAAGGTGTGAAAAAGCACTTGAAAAAGCAGAGGAAGGAAAAATAGTATCGCTTATTTCAAGCGGCGATGCAGGAGTTTACGGCATGGCAGGGCTTTTAATAGAAGTAGCAGAAAAAAGTGATGTGGAAGTGGAAGTAATACCAGGAATCAGTGCTGTTTTAGCAGCTGCAGCAAAACTTGGAGCACCACTTACTCATGATTTTGCAGTTATATCATTAAGTGATTTACTTACCCCTTGGGAAAAAATAGAAAAAAGGTTAATTAGTGCAGCTTCAGCTGAATTTATTATAGCAGTATATAACCCATCAAGTAAAAAACGAGCAGAATATTTAAGAAAAGCATGTGCAATTATGTCGCCATATATAGATGAAAATACCTTATGCGGATATGTGAGAAACTGCGAAAGGCAGCATGAAGAAAAAGGCATTTTAAAATTCAAGGAATTAAAAGATTTTCAGGCTGATATGTTTACTTTAATTATTATAGGTAACAGCACAACAAAATTAATAAAAAATCAAATGGTTACACCAAGGGGATATAAAGGACTATGATAAGCCCCCTTATTTTTGCAGGCACAACAGAGGGAAGAGAGATTGCATTATTTTTTAATGAAAATAAAGTAATATCAGATGTATATACTGCTACAGAATACGGTGTGCAGGTGCTTCCTGAAATGGAATATATAAAGACACATGCAGGCAGGCTTGATTATGATGATATAAATAAACTGCTTAAAAGCCGAAAAGATGAAAATATTATTATAATTGATGCAACCCACCCTTATGCAGCACAGATATCAGAAAATTTATGTAAAAGTGCAGAAAATAATAATATTAAATATTTCAGACTTTTAAGACCATCTACTTATACTGGCGGCGGCATAATGTTTGAAGATATAGAAAAAGCAGCAGAATATTTAAAAAATACTGCTGGAAATATACTGCTTGCAACAGGCAGTAAAGAGCTTGCAAAGTATAAAGCAATAGGAGATATGACAAGGGTTTATCCAAGAGTGCTGCCAGATATTAATGTTATAAAAAATATATTAGATTTAGGCTGCCCCTTAAAAAATATTATATGTATGCAGGGACCTTTTTCAAAAGAAATGAATACTGCCACATTAAAGCATATAAATGCAGAATATCTTGTAACAAAAGATACTGGTAAAACTGGTGGATTTGATGAAAAATTAGAAGCTGCAAAATCAGCAGGAGCAGAGCTTATTATAATAGGCAGACCACATGAAAAATCAATGGGTTATACTCTTGATGAACTAAAAAAATTAATGCAGGAAGAATATATATAAAAGAGATAAAATATGGCATATTTTCCAATTTTTATAGATATAGAAAACATGAAAGTATTAGTTATAGGTTTAGGAAATATTGCTGCAAGGCGAATAAATATGCTTAAAAATTTTGGTGCTGAAATATTTGTTATTACAAAAGAAGTAAAAACTAATGTGGAAAATATAAATATA
>CAJUJZ010000102.1 GCA_910586745.1 uncultured Mucispirillum sp.
CTTTTTAAAAAGATTACCACTTTGCATTGATAACAATCCTGTTACATTTTCAAAAATGAATAATTTAGGCTTTAATATAGATAAAATTCGTAAATATTCAATAAAAAGATTTGCTCTGTCATCTATTTGTCTTTTACCTAAAGTTGAATAACTTTGACATGGAGGACCACCCAATAAAATATCTATGTTACCATATTTTAACATATCCTCTTTATATATAGTAGATATATCACAATCAAATATATCTGTTTTTTTATAATTCAAATGATATCCATTAGCTGCTTTTTTATCAATATCATTTGCAAAAACAATTTGAAATAATTCATTAATATCAAATCCATAACTAAGACCACCAATACCTGCAAAAATATCAACTACTTTTAACTTTCCATTCATACATAACCCCCAAACTTATTTACCTATGCAGAATGAAGAAAAAACAATATCTAATACTTTTTCACTATAGTTATCCCCTGTTATTTCAGAAAGCAGGCTGATTGCTATTTCTAAATCAATACAGAGCATATCAATAGGGTATACGCCAAGGGATAAGCCTATTTTTTCAATGATTTCTTTTATTTCCATTAATATAGTATGGTGTCTTTCTGTAATTGCTGCAGCATTTGATTTTATTTCATTATCATGCAGGCTTGTTTTTTCATTTAAAATCTCTACAAGCTTTTCCATATTTATACCTGTTTTTGCTGAAATATAAATATCTGCATTATCACAAGACTTATTATTTGTAATATCTAATTTATTACCTATAATAATACGGTTAGAGTTTTTTGTATATTCTAATATATTATAATCTTCTTCTGTTAATGGGCTAGATACATCAAGCAGTAAAAGAACAATATCAGCAGTTTCTATTTTCTGCCTGCTTCTATCTATTCCTATCTGCTCTATATTTTCATCTGATAAGCGGATACCTGCAGTATCAGTTAAATGAACAGGAAAACCGCCAATATATAAGCTTTCTTTAATAAAATCTCTTGTAGTACCAGCAATATCTGAAACAATAGCTCTTTCTTCTTTTAAAAATGCATTCATTAAAGAAGACTTGCCAACATTTGGTTTTCCTGCAATAACAATTTCTAAACCACGATTTGCGTTTCTGTAACTTTTATATGATGAAATAAGTGAGTTTATAACTGATAAAATATTTTCACAGTCCTGCTTTAAAACTGGAAGTTCTTCATCAACAGTATCTTCATCTGGAAAATCTATTTTTGCTTCCATAACAGCTTTCATTTTTAAAAGCTTATCTTTTATATTGTCAAGCTCATGTTTTAAAAAACCCTGAAGCTGATTATATGCAGAATTTACCCCTTCTACAGATTTTGCAGAAATTAATTCCTGAATAGATTCTGCCTGAGTTAAGTCTATTTTACCATTTAAAAAAGCACGCTTAGAAAATTCGCCGCCTTCTGCAGGCCTTATATTTAATGAATAAATTGCAGAAAGTGCAGCATTAACAAGAACAGGATTGCCATGAAATGATATTTCCACTACATCTTCCCCAGTAAAAGAATGGGGAGCTTTAAAATAAACCGCTAAAACATCATCATGAAGATTTTCTTTTTCAATATTAAAGCAGTAAAGGCTTACATAGTTTGGCTTAATATCAGATGGATTGATACTTTTGCCACCCTTTTCCATTAAAGAATATACCTTTAATGCATTACTTCCTGAAATTCGCAGTGATATAACTGGACTTGTTACAAGGGGTGTAATGGGAGCAGCAATAGTATCAGTATTAATCATTACAATTTCTCAATCATTTTAAATGCTTTTAAAGTATTCTGCATAAGTGTTGTAATAGTCATAGGACCAACACCTCCAGGAACAGGTGTAATATAAGAGCATTTATCTTTTACATCTTCAAAATCAACATCACCACAAAGTTTGCCGTCTACTCTGTTTATACCTACATCTATTACAACAGCACCATCTTTAACAAATTCTTTTGTAACAAATTTAGGTTTGCCAATAGCTGCTACTAATATATCAGCATTTGCACAAACTGTTGGCAAATCTTTTGTTTTAGAGTGGCATATAGTAACTGTTGCATTAGCTTTTATAAGCATAGCAGCAACTGGTTTGCCAACAATATTACTTCTGCCTATAACTACAGCATTTTTTCCGGTTAATTCTATACCATAATCTGCCATTATATTCATTATACCAAAAGGTGTACAGGGCATAAGGCAGTCTTCACCAATATTTAAAAGCCCAACATTATAGGGATGGAAACCATCTACATCTTTTTCTGCCCTTATTGCTCTTAAAATAGTTTTTTCATCACAGCTTTTAGGCAGCGGCAGCTGAACTAATATACCATGTATTTTATCATCATTATTATATTTATTAACAAGAGAAAGCAAATCTTCAGTAGTAACATCAGCACTTACCCTTTCTACAACAGAATAAAAACCTGCTTCAACTGCTGCTTTTTCTTTTGAATTAACATATACATTGCTGGCAGGGTCATCACCTGCAAGTATTACTGCAATACCAGGCATCTTGCCTGTTTTAGCTTTTAGTCCTGCTGTTTCTTTTTTAAGATTTTCTCTAAATTTAGCAGATAACATTTTACCATCAAGGATTACTGCCATTATATTCCCCCCTGCATTTCTTCTTCATTATCGCTGTCATCTTTTGGAACAACAGTAAATGATATAATTTCATCACCTGATGTATTCATAAGTCTTGTGCCTTGTGTATTTCTGCCAATAACTGATACTTCAGATGCTGCAATTCTTATTGTTTTGCCGTTTTTAGTAATAAGCATAATATCATCTTCGTCCTGATGTATCTGCCTTACACCTACTACAAGTCCAGTTTTAGAAGTAAGTTTCATAAGTTTTAAACCTTTACCACCACGAGACTGGAGCCTGTATTCGTCTTTATCTGTACCTTTTCCGTAACCTAATGATGTTACAGCTAAAAGCGGACTGTATTCTTCTACAACTTCAGCAGAAACAACAACATCATCTCTTTCAAGCATTATACCGCGAACACCAGTAGCAGTTCTACCCATAGGACGAACATCTTCAACACTAAACTGAATAGTTTTTCCGTCTCTTGTAGCAAGGAAAACTTTATCATCATCTCCAGTTAATAATGTAGTAACTATTTCATCATTATCTTTTAGATTAAGTGCAATTATACCGCTTCTGCCGCTTTTAAATTCTACTGTTTTAACACGCTTTACTACGCCAAATTTAGTAGCAAAGAAAATAGATTTAGTTTCATCTTTTTCAGGCAGTGTTAAAAATGATGCTATTTTTTCATTTTCATCTAAAGTTAAAAGATTAGAAATATGTCTGCCTTTTGAATCTCTTGACTGCTCTGGTATCTGGTACACTTTTAAGAAATGCACTTTACCTTTAGTAGTAAAGATGAAAAGGTGGCTTTTATTTGTTGTATAAATTATTTCTTCAACAAAATCTTCGCTTTTATTTGCAGCACCTATTTTACCTTTACCGCCTCTTTTCTGTGCAGTAAAGTTATTAAGAAGTGTTCTTTTAATATAACCGTTATGAGTAATTGTAACAACCATTTCATCATTTGGTATTAGATCTTCATAATCAATATCATCAATACTGTCAGCAATTTCTGTTTTTCTTTCATCACCGTATCTTGTTTTAATATCAACTATTTCTTCTCTAATAACGCTCATAAGTTTTGATTTAGAATTAAGTATAGAGTTATAGTATTCTATATCTTTTTTAAGCTGTTCATATTCTTCATTTAATTTATTAATTTCAAGTCCTGTAATTTTGGCAAGACGCATATCAAGTATTGCCTGAGATTGAAGTTCTGATAAATCAAACCTGTCCATTAATGCTTTTTTAGCAGTAGGTGTATCTTTAGATTCTTTAATTATTTTAACTACTTCATCAATATTTTGAACAGCTATTTTCAGGCCTTCAACTATGTGCATTCTTTCTTCTGCTTTCATAAGTTTATAGCGTGTTCTTCTAGTAACAACTTCTATTCTGTGATTTAAAAATTCAGTTAAAATATTTTCTAAAGTTAAAAGCTGAGGTCTTCCCCCAACAAGAGCAACCATATTAAAACCAAAAGAAGATTCTAATGCAGTAAATTTATAAAGTCTGTTTAAAATAACTTCTGCTGATTCGCCTTTTTTTACATCTATTAATATTTTAATACCTTTCATACTTGATACATCTCTTATATCTGTAATACCAGGTATTTTTTTCTCATTTACAAGCTCAGCAATTTTTTCAACAAGTACAGATTTATTTACCTGATAAGGAATTTCAGTAATTACAATCTGCTCTTTGCCGCCTTTTACTTCAATTATTTCAGCTCTAGCTCTTATTTTGATACTTGCTCTGCCTGTTTTATAAGCATTTATAATATCCCCTTTTCCCATAATAATACCGCTTGTAGGGAAATCTGGGCCTTTTATAATATTAAATAAGCCTTCTTCAGTATATTCTTCTTCATCTATCATATAAAGAAGTCCGTCCATAACTTCTGATAAGTTATGAGGCGGGATATTTGTAGCCATACCAACAGCAATACCAGAAATACCATTTATTAAAAGGTTAGGTACTTTCGTAGGGAAAACTGTAGGTTCAGTCATAGAGCCGTCATAGTTTGGCATAAAGTCAACTGTATTACAATCAATATCTGCCATAAGTTCATCACTTATGCGTGCCATTCTAGCTTCAGTATAACGAGATGCAGCAGCACTGTCGCCATCTATTGAGCCAAAGTTACCCTGACCGATAACAAGTGGATATCTCATAGAGAAATCTTGAGCAAGACGAACAAGTGCATCATAAATTGCTCTATCGCCATGTGGGTGAAGTTTACCCATAGTATCCCCAACAATACGGGCAGATTTTTTGTTAGGCTTATTATACTGCACACCCATTTCATTCATTGTAAAAAGAACACGCCTGTGAACTGGTTTTAAACCATCCCTAACATCTGGCAGTGCCCTTCCTGCAATAACACTCATAGCATAGTCTAAGTAGCTGTTTTTAAGAGTATCTTCTATTGATACATCTTGAATATTTTTATCTAACATATCACTCATTTATTTTCACCATTCCTATATATCAAGGTTGCGGACATTTAATGCATTCATTTCAATAAATTCTCTCCTAGGACCAACAGTATCACCCATTAATAATGAGAAAAGTTCATCTGCTGCTTCTGCATCTTCAATATTGATTTTGTAAAGGCTTCTTCTTTCTGGGTCCATTGTAGTTTCCCAAAGCTGTTCTGGGTTCATTTCACCAAGACCTTTAAATCTTGAAATATCTAAACCTTTTCTGCCCCTTGTATCTATAAAACTAATTAAAGATGAAAGTTTATCAAATTCCATAGTAGAATTATCTTTTAAAGTAATTTTATATGGAGCTTTACCAATTTCTGAAATATATGAGCCTATACGACGAAGCTCTTTAAAATCACTACTTAATACAAGATGAGTATCTATAAAGATTTTTTCATGTTTTTTCTCAAAAGAAATACCATATTTAGAAAATTCTTCATTAAATACTATTTCAATATTTTTATAGTTTTCAAAAGCATTAATACTGTCAAGATATGCTTTTAACTTTTCTACCTGGTCTTTTGATTCAAAAAGTTTTGCATCCATATCTTTATATATAGCAAAAGTTTCTGCCATTTCTTCATTATAACCTTTTTTAATTAATTTATCTAAATGTTTCTGATATTTTAAAAGCTGAATAAATAAAGGTTTAGACCTGCCTGCTTTTAAATTATCAATAGTAAAATCAGATAATGCAGAATCAAGCAGGAAGTTTTCAAGTTCATCATCATTTTTAACAAATCTGCTTGATTTACCTCTTGTAACTTTATATAAAGGCGGATTTGCAAGATATACATATCCTCTTTCTATTAACTCTCTCATGTGGCGGAAAAAAAATGTTAATAAAAGTGTAGCAATGTGAGCACCATCAACATCCGCATCTGTCATAATAATAATTTTATGATAGCGAAGTTTTTCTGGATTAAATGCATCTTTACCAATACCAGCACCAAAAGCAGTAATCATATTTCTAATTTCTTGAGAAGAAAGCATTTTATCAAGTCTTGCTTTTTCTACATTCAATATTTTACCGCGAAGTGGGAGGATAGCCTGAAAGTCTGAATTTCTTCCCTGCTTTGCAGAACCGCCCGCAGAATCCCCCTCAACTATGAATACTTCTGCTTTTGCAGGGTCTTTTTCATGGCAGTCTGCAAGTTTACCAGGGAGAGAATCTCTTTCAAGAGCAGATTTTCTTCTAGTTAATTCTTTAGCTTTCCTTGCAGCTTCCCTTGCCATATAAGCCTGTAATGCTTTTTCAAGGATTTTTTTTACTATAACGCCATTTTCTTCCATATAATCCTGCAATGCAGGACTCACAATAGATTCAACAGCTGTTTTTGCATTATTTGAGCCAAGTTTAGTTTTTGTCTGACCTTCAAAAACAGGGTCTGTCATTTTTATAGATAAAACAGCAGACATTCCTTCACGAATATCTTCTCCTGATAAATTATTTTCTTTAACAAGATTGTTTTTTGTAACATAAGAGTTGAAAGCTTTAGTTAATGCAGCTTTAAAACCTGCCTCATGTGTACCGCCTTCTTCTGTATGAATATTGTTTACATAAGAGTATATACTTTCGTTATAAGAATCATTGTATATAATAGCAAGTTCAACTATAATATTATTTGATTCACCTTTTACATATATAGGTTCATCAAAAATAAGATTTTTAGTTTTATTAATATATTTAACAAAGCTTGGAATACCGCCTTCTGCATGAAATTCTTCGCTTACATCAAATCTTTCATCAATAAGTTTTATTTTTATTCCGCTGTTAAGATATGCAAGCTCTCTAAATCTTTTAGCAAGAGTTTCATAACTTAACTCTAATGTTTCAAAAATCTGACCATCTGGTTTAAAAGTTATTTTTGTTCCAGTTTTAGAACTGTTCCCTATTCTCTGCACTTCACCTGTCGGCTTGCCTCTTTCAAAAGACTGAGTAAAAATACCACCATCACGCTGGACTACTGCTGTTAAACTTTCAGATAATGCGTTAACTACAGAAACACCAACACCATGCAGACCACCTGATGTTTTATAAGAATTAGTATCAAATTTACCACCTGCATGAAGAACTGTTAAAACTACCTGTAATGTAGAAACTTTTGCAGTAGGGTGAATACCTACAGGAATACCACGACCATCATCTTCTACTGTAATGCTTCCGTCAATATGAAGTATAACAGAAATATTTTTACAGTATCCTGCCATTGCTTCATCTATAGAGTTATCTATTACTTCATATACTAAATGATGAAGCCCTCTGACTCCAGTAGAGCCAATATACATACCAGGACGCTGTCTTACTGCCTGTAAACCCTCTAATACTTTAATACTACTTTCACTGTAATTTTCTGACATAACCTTCCCTTATATATTTATTTTATATTTATAACATTTTCAAAATTAAGCCTAGTATTATCAACACCTGTGTATAAAACTTGTCTGTTATTTGAAAAAATATTTTTTATAAATTCTGCACGATTTTTATCAAGAGCAGCTTCAAAGTCGTCTAAAAGAGTTATTATACTTATTTTTCTGCTTTCTTCAATAATTTTTATAAAACTGTATAAACAAAGCAGTATAAATGTTTTTTTCTGACCTGTTGATGAAAATTTCTCTATTATTTTTTCATTAAGGCACATTTCTATTTTATCACGATGGATGCCATATAATGACTTTTTCATAAATTTCTCTTTATTAAGTAAAGATATGTCTGATATATTGCTGGAATAATTTATAAAAACATTTTCCATGGTGAAATCTAAACTGTTATATAATTCTTTTAGATTTTTATTAACCTCATCAATAATTTTAACCCGTTTACTAGATATTTTATTTGAAAGATATACTATTTTTTCATTTAATACATCTAAATATATAAAATCAGATATTTCTTTATCAAATTCTGCATTTTTTTGTGATAAAAGTCTGTTATAATGTTTTACATCATATATATGCTCTTTATCGTAGTAAAAAATAAATCTATCTATAAAATTACGCCTGTCCTGCTGGTCTTTTGATAGTATACCAAGCATTTCAGGTGTATAACATGCAACAGGATGATTATATACATAATCTGCAATATCTTCTATATCTTCCCCGTTAACAATTGTTATTCTTTTGTTTTTAAATAAACATACTGCATCGCTGATAAAAGAGCCTTTTTTTATTTCACTTTCTATTCTGAAAAATTCTTCATTAAAAGTAACAACTGATGATAAAGGCTGTTTTTTAAAACTTCTGAGTCCAAA
>CAJUJZ010000103.1 GCA_910586745.1 uncultured Mucispirillum sp.
AAACTTCACCAGTTAATGAAAAAATAAATATATCAAAAGAAACTATTGAAATATATAAAAAATCTATTTTTTATTACAATATAAGCCAGAAATATGACCCATCATCTTACACTGTAGCTTCTTTATACGGTTTTCCAGAAAGAAAATACCATATACCTGCTGAAAAAGATATAATTTATGCAAAATCAAATGCTGGATTTGATAAACTTGTATTAAACAATAACTATTTTATTAAAAAAAGTAATCTGCTTATTGATTTTAGTGCTAATGCTAAAGGATATATAGTTGACAAAACAGCAGAATATATGAAAAATTTATCAATAGATAATTTTATCATTAATGCTGGTGGTGATTTATATGTTTCTGGTAAAAAAAATAAAGAATATTTTAACACAGGAATCACTAATCCAGATAATAAAACGATGCCGCTGAGTATTGTAAATATTGAAAATATGGCTCTTGCAACAAGCGGCAATTATGAAAGATATTTTATAGAAAATAATAAATATATAAACCATATTTTTGAAGGTATTACTTTTGAGCCTGTAAATAATTATAAATCAGTAAGCATAATAGCAGAAAATACAGAAAAAGCTGACGGCTTTGCTACTCTTTTTTATCTTTTAAATATTAATGAGATAACAAACTATTGTAAAAAGTTTAATATTGCTGTATTAATATTGACAAATAACAATAAAATTGTCAAACTTTGTAATTGGGAAAAATATGAAAAATTATAAATTTATTTTAGCAAGTGCTTCTCCTAGAAGAAAGGAACTTTTATCTATATATGTAAAAGATTTTAAAATTATGCCTGCTGATATTTATGAAACTATTCCTAATAATATTGCATTAGAAGATGCACCATTATATATTGCAAAAGAAAAAGCTGCTGCAGTATTTAATAAAATTAATGAAGATGAAATAATCATTACAGCAGATACTATTGTACTGCTTGATAATAAAATATATGGCAAACCTAAAGATAAACTTGATGCATATAATATAATAAAAACATTCTCTGGCAAAACACATCAGGTTATAACTGGTGTATGCTGTTATAGTAAAGATAAACAGATTAATATTGAATTTTCTGATGTTACAAATGTATCTTTTACAAATATAAGCGATGAAATAATAGAAAAATATCTGAAAAATGCAGAATATATTGATAAAGCTGGTGCTTATGCTGTGCAGGGACTTGCTTCTATGTTTGTAGAAAAAATAGAGGGCTGCTATGATAATGTTGTAGGTCTTCCTATGGGCATGCTTGCACGGAATTTAATAAAGTATCAAATAAATTTATTTTAAAACAGGAGGTTTTTTATGCTTGAAAGAAATCTTTATAATATGCTTTATGAAAATACTAAAAAATTCCCAAAAAGAACTTTTATTTATTTTGAAGAAAAAAAATATACATATACAGAAGGCTTTAAAATAATAAATCAAATGGCTGCCTTCATGCAGAAAAAAGGTGTAAAAAAAGGCGATAAAGTCATAGTTATGCTTGGCAACTCTCCAGAATTTGTTTTATCAGTATTTGCAGTATTTGCCTGCGGTGCAATAGCTATTCCTATAAACACATTTTTTAAAGGAAATGAAGCATCATATATTGTAGAAAACAGTGAAGCCCTGTTTATGATTACAGAAGGACAGTTTGAAGCAGTAGTAGAAGAAGTCCGCGTTCAATGCAAAAAAGTGCAGGAAATATTTACTTTTGATAATACAATAGTAAATGCTTTTAATTTTTATGACTATATATACAGTATGCCTGATGCACCTATTGAGTGTAAAGCATCTATTCATGATTTAGCATTATTTATATATACATCTGGAACAACAGGTCATCCAAAAGGTGCTATGCTTTCCAATTATAACTTACTGGAAAATGCAACAAGCTGTGATAAAATGATTAATGCAAATCATAAAGATAAATTTTTAATCCTGCTTCCAATGTTTCATACATATACTTTTACAACATGTATAATTTATCCTATCAGTGTAGGAAGCACACTTATTATTCTTCGCTCTGTAATTGAAATGAAAAAAGAAAGCTTCAAAAAAATATTAATTTTCCAAAGACCTACAATTATGCTTGGTGTGCCTCAGATTTATTCTGTTATGGCAAAATCTCCAATGCCAAAATGGTTTATTAAACTGCTATACCCTATAAAAATACATATATCCGGAGGTGCTGCACTTCCTGCAGAAATATTTGACCAGTTTAAGAAAAAATTTGGTATTAATGTTATTGAAGGTTATGGACTTTCAGAAGCATCTCCAGTTGTTGCATTAAATCCACTTAATAAGCAGAAGCAAGGTACTGTTGGTGTAACACTTCCAAATGTTCAGGCAAAAGTTATAGGACCAGATGAAACAGAACTGCCAAAAGGACAGGTTGGTGAATTGATTATTAAAGGACCTAATGTTATGCAGGGATACTGGCATATGCCACAGGCTACTGATGATGCCATAAAAAATGGCTGGCTTTTTACAGGCGATTTTGCCACTATGGATGAAGAAGGCTATATTTCAATAGTAGACAGGAAAAAAGACTTAATCATTGTTAAAGGTATGAATGTTTACCCTAGAGAAGTAGAAGAAGTTATTTATAAATTTCCTGGAGTTGACGCTGTTGCAGTTATTGGTATTCCATCTATTGAGCATGGAGAAATTATTGCTGCATATATTCAGGCAAAAGAAAATGAAACTATTAATGAAAAAGATTTAAGAAACTATCTGGCAAAACATTTAGCAAATTTTAAACTGCCACGCATTATTAAAATTACAGAAGATATTCCACTAACAGCTACAGGAAAAGTTCTTAAAAGAGAACTTAAAGAGCTTGTTAAAAACGGCAAAATTTAATGGAAAAATTATATTATAATGTACTTCTTCCTGTTCCAACAGAAGGAGTATATACTTATTTTTCAGAAGGAATATTAAATACTGGCGAAAGAGTTATTGTTCCTTTTGGAAAAAGAGAAATTACAGGTATTGTGCTTGAAAAAATAGAAAAACCTGATTTTGAATGTAAAGAAATCATTATGTGCTGCGATGATGTACCACTTTTTTCTAAAGAGTATATTACCTTTCTCAAAAATATTGCATCATATTATACATGTCCTTTAGGGCTTGTGCTTCGCGGCGTATTATCAGAAAAAATATTAAATATAGAAATATCAGATAATGATACTGTAAAAAAACACTCTGTTAAAGATATTACTCTAACTAAAGAACAGCAGTCAATAGCAGACAGTATTCAATTGAACACATACTGCTGCCACTTAATAAAAGGGATTACAGGAAGTGGTAAAACAGAAATATATCAGGAAGCTGCAAAAAAAGTAATAGAAAGTGGAAAACAAGTGTTATATATTGTGCCAGAAATTTCATTAACACAGCAGCTTATTGAAAGGCTTGCATACAGACTTGGTGTTGAACCGTCTATATACCATTATAAACTTACAGATAAAGCACGGAAAAAACACTTTATAGATTTTACAACTGGTAATTCTAAGTTTATGCTTGGTGCAAGAAGTGCATTATTTGTGCCGGCAAAAAATATAGGACTAATTATAGTTGATGAAGAACATGAAAGTTCATATAAGCAGGATGAATCTCCCTCATACCACCTGCGTGATATGGCAGTAATGTATGCAAATATTTTAAATATACCAATCATTTTAGGAAGTGCTACTCCATCTGTTGAATCTATTTATAATGCAGAAAGAGGCAAATATGTTCTTCATACACTTCTTGAAAGGCCAAATCATGCCACTCTGCCTGAAATTGAAATTATAGATATGAAAACAACCAACCTTATAGGCTCTATGATTGCAGAGCCTGTATATGATGAGCTTTCAAATGTTGTAAAGCGTAACGAACAGGCTATTATACTGCTTAACAGAAAAGGATATTCTACATACCTTTACTGCCAGCAGTGTGGAGCTTTAGCAGAATGTGTTAACTGCTCTGTTAGTCTTGTATCATTTAAATCAAAAAATAAAGCAATATGCCGATACTGTAATACTGAATATGATAATCTCACATGCTCTGTATGCGGTTCAAAAATATTTAAAGAATACGGATATGGGACAGAAAAAGTAGAAGAATTTTTAGAATCAATGTTTCCTGATAAAGTAATACGCATAGATACTGAAAGTGTATCTTCTATTAACACACTAAATAAAAATTTAAAAATATTTGAAAATAAAGAAGCCAATATTTTAATAGGCACTCAGTTAATTGCAAAAGGACTTCATTTTCCAGAAGTAACATTTGTTGGTGTTTTAGGGATAGATAACTTAATGGCACTGCCAGATTTTAGAGCAATGGAAAAAGCTTATCAGCTTTTAGTACAGGTTTCAGGACGAGCAGGCAGAGAACATTTAAGCGGAAAAGTATACATACAAACAATGAACCCAGGAGCACCAGTCTTTAAAATGCTTGACAGCTCTGATTTAGAATTTTATCACTGGGAGTTAAACAGAAGAAATATAACCCAGTATCCACCATTTACAAAACTAGCAAGGCTTATTTTCAGTTATATTAATCAGGAAGAATGTTGTAATACTGCAAAAATTACAGCAAACACTTTAAAATCATTAAAAGAAACAGCAAATCTTACTATATATGGCCCAAAAGATGCCACTCTTGCAAAACTGCAAAATAAATACAGATATGAAATATTAATAAAATCTGTAACAAACAGTAACTTAAATAAGTCCCTAATCATCGCACAGCAGATATTTAATAAATGCAAAAAAGGTGCTATGCGATTAAAAATAGATAAAAATCCTTATTTTATGATGTAGATTATTGATTTTTTTCGCTGTGCAGTATGGCACTTTCTGCTAAAATAATTTTAGCTATATCCTGCTTGCTCTGCTTTCCTGTATGAGTAACATTACCATCTGCAAAAAATAATGTTATTTCATTATCCATACTGTCAAAACCAATATCTTTGCGTGATACATCATTTGCAGCTATAATATCAGCTTTTTTCTTTTCAAGCTTTTGTTTTGCATATTCTTCCATATTATTAGTTTCTGCAGCAAAGCCAACTAACACTTGATTTTCTTTTTTATGAGCACCTGCATAACCTAAAATATCTTTCGTTTTTTGAAGATGCAGCACTAATTCATCATCATTCTTTTTAATTTTTTTATTTTCATAAACTGGTGAATAATCTGCAACAGCTGCCGCCATAATAATAATATCTGCTTCATCATAAAAAGAAAGAAATGTATTATACATATCTGCTGCACTTATTACTTTTTGTATGTTTGGTATATCTGATTTTATATTTACTTCCCCAGATATAAGAATAACATTTGCTCCCATTTTATAAGCTTCTTCAGCAAGCGAATACCCCATTTTTCCGCTTGATTTATTTGTTATATATCTAACAGGATCAATATATTCTTTTGTTGGTCCTGCAGTAATTAATATAGTGAGCCCAGAAAGCATATCATTTTCTATTTTTAAAGACAAATCATTTTTATTATTTAAAATATTTAAAACTTTTTCAACAATTATATCTGGCTCCTGCATTTTGCCTTCCCCTTCTGTCTGACATGCAAGCAGACCAGATGATGGAAATATTATATGTACACCTTTTGACTGAAGACTTTTAATATTTTCCTGCACTATCATATTATTATACATATTAGTATTCATAGCAGGTGCTAAAACAAGAGGACATTTTAAAGCAAGTATAGTAGATAAAAGCTCATTGTCAGCAATACCTGCATTAATTTTGCCAATAATATTTGCTGTAGCTGGTGCTATAATACAAATATCTGCCCATGATCCATAATCTATATGACTTATAGGTGTTGGAGTATAACTTTCCCTTAATACTGGGTTTAATGATAATGCTTCAAATGTAGTATGACCAACAAAACTTTCTGCCTTTTTAGTTACAATTACTTTTACATTATGCCCTGCTCTCACAAATTCTCTAACAAGATATGCACTTTTATAAGCAGCTATACCGCCTGTTACACCAACTAAAATATTACTCATATAACTTATTCCTTATACAAAAGAACCCTTTCGCTTAAAAGCAAAAGGGCTTATTCTTTTTTATTTGCCTGTAAAAGATTTTATTAAATCAATAGGTATTGGGATAATTGTTGATTTATTATTATCTTTTGATGTCATCTCTGATAATGTCTGCAAATAACGCAGCTGCAGAGTAACAGGGTTTTCACCCATAATGCTGGAAGCTTCTGCAAGTTTTGCAGCAGCCTGATATTCACCCTCTGCTAAAATAATTTTTGCCCTTCTTTCTCTTTCTGATTCTGCCTGACGGCTCATAGCTTTCTGCATTTCAACAGGTAAATCAATATGTTTGATTTCAACAGCAGCTATTTTTACACCCCAAGGGTCTGTCTGTGCATCTATGATAGACTGCATTTCTTTATTAATTTTTTCCCTGCTTGATAATAAATCATCAAGTTCAAACTGACCAATAATACTTCTTAATGTAGTTTGAGAAATCTGGCTTGTAGCATAGTATACATCATCTACCTCTAATATAGATTTTTCTGGAGAAAGCACTTTAAAATAAACAACTGCATTAACTTTTACTGAAACATTATCTTTAGTAATAATGTCTTGTGGAGGAACATCCATAACGATAGTCCTCATATTTACTTTTACCATTTGTTCTAGTATAGGAATTAATATAATTAAACCAGGGCCTCTAATGCCAGCATAACGACCGAGTCTAAATACAACTGCCCTTTCATATTCCTGTAAAATTTTAATACTTGAAAAAAGTAAAAAGATAATTAGTAATGCAAAAACTACCATTACTGATAAAGATGCAAACATAAACTCTCCTTGCAATATTATTATAAAATTGCTATATTTAAATGTAATATGTAATTATAGCAAAATATTTCATTTTTTGCAATTAATATTATTGGGGCAAATATGACTAAAAGTATGACAGGATTTGGAAAATACAGCAAATCCACAGAAAAATATGACATTTCTATTGAAATAAAATCTGTTAACAGCAAATATTTTGATATTAATTTCAGACTGCCAAAATCTGTTTCAGCACTTGAAATTACACTCCGTCATCCATTACAGGATATACTTATAAGAGGCAAAATAGATGTGCGTATTGAAATAAATATGCATACTATTATAAAATATCCATCTTTAAATACAGAACTTGTTAATGTTTACAGAGAAATTTTTACAAAAATTGCAAAAGAAGCAGATATTGAAGATAAACCAAAACTTGACCATTTTATTAGAATGCCAGATGTGGTGGATTATATTAATGATGAATCAATGGAAGAAGAACTTGAAAAAATTACCTATGAAGCTGTTATAGAATGTGCTAAAAAACTAGATGAAATGAGGCAGAAAGAAGGTGTCGCTTTAGAAAAAGATATTACTGCAAGACTTAATAATTTAGAAAAAAATGTTACTTTAATTGAAAATGCAAAAGAAGATGTTTTTGAAATCTGGAAAAATAAATTCATTAAGCGTATGCAGGATATGGGAGTAGATGCAAACTATGAAGAAAGAATTGTACAGGAAGCATCTATTATGGGCGAAAAAGCAGATATTACAGAAGAAATAACTAGACTAAAATCTCATATTATACAGTTTAAACATATAATAGCAGAAGAATATCCTGTTGGTAAAAAACTTGATTTCTTAAGTCAGGAAATACATAGAGAACTTAATACTATTGCATCTAAAAGCTCTAAACAGGAAATTATCTCTACTGTAGTAGAATCAAAAGCAGAATCAGACAGGATTAGAGAACAGGTTCAAAATATTATATAATCACTTAAAATATATAAGCGGGGAATATACCCTGCTTAAAATTAAAATGCTTTCAATATTATATTAAAACATTCCAGATGGCAGCATTTAAATTTTATTCTAAATTTTTCTTTTTTTAACATAATAATAAAATGCAGTAAACTTACCATACTATATAAATAAAATTGCAATAACTAAACTACTGATAATGCGATAAGAATGTTTGTAAAATTGGTGCAGACATAATTCAAGTATGCACAAATTTTGAAGTTTAAATCTGATTTAAAAATAAAAACAGATACTTTTTGGCAAAAAAACTTAAATTAATTTTTATAAATTATTTTTCACAGTGATGTTTCTGATATACTATATTTTTT
>CAJUJZ010000104.1 GCA_910586745.1 uncultured Mucispirillum sp.
AGGTATTGTATTTTATAACAAAACAACAAAAGATTTAGAATATGCTACAAAATCAATAGCTTATGGGAAAAAGTATAACAGATATATAGAAGAATTATTAAATAAAGAGCAGAAAAAATATATAAAAGAAATAAGCAAGAAGCACAATGTAACATTTCTTTTTGAATGTATCCATTTAAAAGATAATGAACACCCTGTTAAAGCTGAAAAATCAGAAATAATACTGCTTGATATTGTAGAAAATACAGAAGACCTAGTTTATAAAAATGGCTTGGCGGGAAACCTTTTTAATAAAAAAGAGCTACTTGATACAATCTGTAATGAAGATGACTTATTAAAAACTGCTGATTATTATAATAACAGCTTGAATGTAGACATTGAAGGTATAGTGCTGCAGGATAAAAATAATAAAATGCTTAAAATAAAAACAATTTATTATAAAACTAAAAAATTAATAAGAGCTGTAAGCTATACTAATAATATTAAAGTTATAGAAAATCCATATTATCCAGTAATAGCTAAAAGCCTTGCATTTTTAGCAGCAAAGGATTTAATAAGAAACAATAAACTTGATAAATGGAATGATATTACATTAAATGATTTAAAAGAATATTATAAAACATTAAAATTATAATGGGAAAACTTTACCAGCATATAAAAGGAAAATATTTATACTTAAGAATATATATGAATAAAATATAAAACTGTTCGCTCGTGCATGCCGCACTCACAGTTAATTATTTATATAAAAAAGAGCAGACAACAATATTTTGGCAAAAAATAATATTTTTTGCCATACTGTATGAAACTGTTCGCTCGTGCATGCCGCACTCACAGTTAATTAATTTATATTAAAAAAATAGCGGACATCCTGTCCGCTTGACACGAGAGCTCCATCTCCCAGGCGAGATTGTTTCTCTACCCATCTTTTTATTAGCAAACAATATGCCAAAAATTAAATATTTTAAGTATATGGATTATATTTTTATTTTGACTTGATTAATATGATATAAAATTACAATAGATTCTTCGCTGACGCTCAGAATAGACAGTGTTAGTAATGATTAATTACTACTGTGTCATACTGAGCCTTTAGGCGAAGTATCTAAAATATAAATTGGAATTTAATTTTAATATACATAGTAAATAATATAAATATAGATTCTTCGCTAACGCTCAGAATAGACAGTGTTAGTAATGATTAATTACTACTGTGTCATACTGAGCCTTTAGGCGAAGTATCTAAAATATAAATTGGAATTTAATTTTAATATACATAGTAAATAATATAAATATAGATTCTTCGCTAACGCTCAGAATAGACAGTGTTAGTAATGATTAATTACTACTGTGTCATACTGAGCCTTTAGGCGAAGTATCTAAAATATAAATTGGAATTTAATTTTAATATACATAGTAAATAATATAAATATAGATTCTTCGCTGACGCTCAGAATAGACAATAGATGAGTGATAAAAATTAAAAAGATAAAACCATAAAAGGAGTAATTAGTTTGCATTAATACTAGGCGGATTAAAAAAACAGCGAAAGGAGTTTATCTTTTTTAAAATATAAAAAAATACTTCCGTGTATTTTTTTATTATCGTATTTTCGGGGAAACCCCTCAATACTCACTAAAGAATATACTTCCTGTATATTTGGTAGTAAATGACTGAGTAAAATTTTCTAACAACGAAGTATAAATTAAAAAAATAAAACCGTAAAATTACATATTTAAACGGATGAGCATTATCCCTGCCACAATAACAATACTGCCTATTATTCTTTGTTTGCCATATGACTCTTTTAAGAAAAATATGCCCATTAAAACACCAAATAATGAACTTAACTGCCTTAATGCTGAAGCATAAGATATCTGCATATCTATAAGTCCTAATCTGTATGTAACAGTGGAAGCAGCCATTGCAAAGCCGCCAAGGATAACTAATTTCCACTGGATAGGAACATGGACTTTTCTGTGAAGTGTTACTGATTTTCTGTGGCTTATTATTGTAAACACAACAGAATAAAATGACATAAAATCAGCCATAAGCATAATATATAAGTGAGTATTGACTGATTCTACTCCCATTTTATCTGCCATTGCACCAAAGGAATATAAAAAGGCTGCGAGTATTGCTATTAATATACCATATAAGCCTGATTTATTACCTTTGCCTTTTGTGATATTCATAATATAGCAGCCAGAAAGTACTAATACAATACCAAGAATACCTAATGGTGTAACTCTTTCATCTAATATAAAATATGCCCAAATCATAATAAAAAATGGCGATGATGTAGTGATAGGGTATGCCAGTGATACATCGGCGTATTTATAACTTACTGCTGTAAAGTGCTGATAAAGAGCAAAGAAAAATGATGAAAGCAGCGCATATATAAATGTTGGTTTATGAAAATAAAAAGATTCTGGGAAGAAAAATACTGTGTAACTTGTAATAAATACTGCTGTGGCAACCTGAATATGGACATTATAAGCCACTTTATCATCAGAAGTTTTAACTAACAAATTCCATACTGCATGAAATACTGCGCTTACAACTATTAATGCAAATGCATAAGACATACATACATTTCCTTTATTTATAGCTGCTTACTGCATTAAACATTTGTATCTAAATATGTAATGCTGCAAAAAACTAGAACTATATTTTTTTGACAATATCTAATTATATACTATTTTCAGATTATAATCAATCAAAACTATCCAATACTTCTCGCATTTTTGGGCTTATATAGATATCTGCCAAATCCATTTTTTTTATATTTTCAGCAATTACAGCTATTTTATAATCATCAGCAGCTTTTCTATCAATAATAATAATAGGATTACCTTGAAAAGTGCACATTCCTCCCCTTGCCTCTGTTTTTTCATATCTCACTTTAATACCTGCTTTTTGAGCAAGTTCTTCAAGCTCTAAAAGCAGGCTTTTTTTAGTATTTTTTGCCATATTATTTATTATATAATGGTGACATTTTTCTTAATTTTTCTACACTGTCTTTTAAAACTTCTACAGCTCTATCCACTTCTTCCATAGTGTTAAACCTGCCAAAGCTGAAACGAAGTGCACCATGAATATCTACATCATCAACTTTGATTGCAGATAATACATGTGATGGGTTAGTAGATGCAGATGTACAGGCACTTCCTGCACTGCAGCAGACTTCTTTTGCATATACCATTAATGCTTCACCTTCAATATATCTAAAAACAATATCACTTATAGATGGCACTCTAAATTCATGGTGACCATTTACATAAGTATCTGGTATATTTTCTAATACTTTCTTTTCAAAAGTATCTCTTAATTTTTTAATATGCAGTATTTCTGTATCCTGCCTTTCCATAATCATATCGCATGCTTTACCAAGCCCAACAATATATGGAATATTTTCTGTACCTGCACGAAGCCCGCCTTCCTGCTGACCGCCGTGTATTATAGGTTTTAATTTTTCTCTTAATTCTATATCTACATAAAGAACACCTATTCCTTTAGGTGCATATATTTTATGACCTGAAAAAGTGAGTAAATCTACACCTAACTCATTAACATCTATATGCATCTTACCTACAGCCTGCACTGCATCTGTATGGAATACGATACCTTTTCTGCTTGCAAGTGCTGCCATTTCTTTGACAGGCTCTATTGTGCCTATTTCATTATTTGCAAGCATACAGCTTACAAGGATAGTATCATCTCTTAAAGCATTTTTATAATATTCCATATCTATTAAGCCATATTTATCAACTGGAAGATATGTTACTTCAAAGCCTTCATAAGTTTCTAAAAATTTGAATGTTTCAAGCACTGCTTTATGCTCTATAGAAGAAGTGACTATATGTTTTCCTTTATGTTTATATGCCCTTGCTGCTGCAATAATAGCAAGGTTATCTGATTCTGAACCGCTGGCAGTAAATACAATTTCATCTGGTGTTGCATTTATTAATTTTGCCACTGATTTTCTAGCCTGTTCTTCATAGGGGTGTACCTGCCTGCCTATTGAGTGAATACTTGAAATATTACCATAGTATTCACTAAAAAAAGGTAACATTGCTTTTACAACTTCAGGGTCAACTCTTGTTGTTGCACTGTTGTCAAAATAAATAGCCATATTCTTCTCCCATAATCTGCCAAAAATAATATATTTAAGACATACTAATATATTATTTTATATTTATTTATATCTATTTTTATACTGTAAAATAAGCTACTGACTGCTTCATCATATCATCAATTGTTATTTTTTCTAAATAATCATCACATGCTTTTTCAAGCCCTGCCCAAAGCCAGTTTACTGCACAAGATGAAAAATTATGGCAGTCGCCTTCAGCACCACAGTCTTCTGTTTTAAGTGGACCGTCCATTGTATTAACTATTTCTTTTAAATTTATTTGACTTGGATTTCTGGCAAGCATATAACCGCCGCCAACACCGCGGGAACCTGTTATAATATTTACATGTTTTAATTTAGTGAAAATCTGCTCTAAATATTTTTTAGAAATGTCTTCAAACTCTAATATTTTTAATATGCTTACAGGGTGTTTATCTCCGCCCAGCATACAAAGGGCATATATAGCTCTGATAGCATATCTGCTTTTAGTCGTAATTTTCATAAGCCACCTGTTATTCCTTATCCTTTTTGATTGTTTGAATTTCTTTTTCCATTTCTACAATCCTGTCTATAATACAGTTAAATGCATTAGCCACTGGGTCAGGAAGCTCTGTATGGTCAAACATATCATGCCTTTTGCTGTCCCCAGTAATTCTACCTGGAACACCTACAACTGTAGCATCATCTGGCACTTCGTGCAGCACAACAGAGTTTGCACCAATACGCACTCTGTCACCTACTTTAAAAGGGCCTAACACTTTAGCACCAGCACCAATAATAACATTATTACCTATGGTTGGATGGCGTTTTTCTTTTTTTAAGGAAACACCGCCTAATGTTACCCCATGGTATATAGTAACATCATCTCCTACTTCAGCAGTTTCACCGATTACTACCCCCATGCCATGATCAATAAAAAAACGCCTGCCAATTTTTGCTGCAGGGTGTATTTCTACACCTGTAAAAAAACGGGCAAGCATAGCATTAAATCGGGCTAGTGATTTTAGTTTATGAAACCAAAGCCAGTGGGAAACTCTGTGCATAGTTAAGGCATGAAAACCAGAATAACAAAAGAATACTTCTAATGTATTCCTTGCAGCAGGGTCTCTGTCTAAAACTGTCTTAATATCTTCATATAATGTTCTAAAAACTGCCATAAAATATACCATTAAACTAGACTATTATTGTCTAAAAATAGGGTACAGTATAAAACTATACCCTTATTTTGCACAATTAAATAATCTTAAAACTGCACTTGTTTTAAGTTATGAATATATAATAACCATTACTAAAGTAATAAGTCAATATATAAATTAATGGGCAAGCCCATTTTTGTAAAATTACAGCTTAAAAGCTTGTTTAACATATAAAAAATACTAAAGCTGTTTTTCTGTTTTTTCCCTATTTGGTCAGGAAAAGACAGCTCTCGCAAAAAATGCTTGTTCCTGTATTTTTTATTATCGTATCTTTGGGAATTTGCAGCCAGCTTTTTATTTCCTGCCTAATCGCTGGAAAAAGCTGTCCTTCTTTTTGCTACCCCTCAATACTCACTAAAGAAAATACTTCCTGTATCTTGATTAATCTTCTGGTGAGATAGCCTCAACTGGACATTCTTCAGCACAAGCACCGCAGTCAATGCAGATATCTGCATCTATCCATGCTTTGTCATTTTTTTCACTGATTGCACTAACTGGGCATACTTCCATGCAAGAAGTGCAAAAAGTACAGATATCTTGGTTTACAACATGAGCCATAGTAATCCTCCACTAAAATAATATTATGATATATGTATATGAATAGCTTAATTTGTCAAGTAAAAAGATAAGCAAAAGCATATTTTTAATGGAATGGTAAGTTTAAGCTGATATATCAATATTTTATATCTATAATGTTACATTGACAAAGTGAGTAAGTTTATATGCAAATGATACAGCAGGCAGATATTGTCTTCCTGAGAGAGCAAATGCGAACGAAGGAACTTGTTTACAGATATATCATATATGTTGAACTACTTAAACTGTTATATATCACTGCGGTTATATTTTTTTTAGATTCTTCGCCAAAGGCTCAGAATAGACAGTGGATGTGGAAATATATAGTAAAAAAAGCCCAGCATAATGCTGGGCGGGAATTGTAAATATTAATTGCTATGCAACTTCTCTATATACTTCTTCTAATTCTTCCATATTTAAACCATTAAACCATGTAAGATTAGAAAGTTTGCCGCCATTTGCTACATATTCTTTAAAAGACAGTAATACAGCTAATGCTATACCATCTTGTTCCTGCTGTGCTTTCGCAATCAAATTTTCCAATGCCTGAATAATAACCATATTATGCCTCCTTAGTTATCTCTATCCATTTTGAATAGAGTTTAATATTAAAACCGCCCTGCTCCATTAAGTTTCTTGCCATAATAGAAAAAATTGCATATTCATAATTATTAGCAGAATATATTTTGGTAGTTTCAACATTATAATCAATATCTATGACATACTTAAATATCATTGCAACAACATTAAGTGCTGTCATTGATTTTTCTAAAACATCCCATTTATAATCTGATGTATCTCTAAAATTATTTGAGTAAAATATACTCATTTGTTTTATAGAATTAGGTGCTTTTATTATATCAAATACAGCTAGTCTATCATTAGTATCATTATCATACACAAGATAATAATCACATATATCATTTATATCGTCTGGTAACTCAAAATCATTACGAATATCTTCAATATTTTCTTTTGTTATTTGTTTTATATCTAACAAGAGACAACCTCACTTCATATAAAGTCTTTATTTTCTAGCATAATAAACTCATATTGTCAACACTAACTCTATATTTTTAATATAATATTTTTAAATAAAAATACAATAGATAATGCAAAAATTACATGAACTTAACCAAAAATGTTAGACAAAGCTCCACATTATTCAAAACAGGAAAGTTATTTAATTACTTTTGATTAACCAATGCTGTAAGCAGTAATTCCAAAGATGTTCTGCCCATTAATCTGTAATGAATATCTCTAATTATATCATTAAATGCTTCTTTTTTCATATTTATTTTACTACCATTAACTTCCAGAATATGTGTAATAAACATAAATGAAATCATTTCATTATATAAAGCATATGTTTCATGAAATTCTTCTATATTTGCATTTTTATATTGCAGATGAAAAGGTCTTGTTTTACAAAGCCAATATAGAAGATAAGCACATTTTCTTTCTAAATATGGGTTATCAGAAACAACTTTTAAACCTGCTGTTTTCAACTCATCTTTAACATGATTTTTTACAACAGCTCCTGATATTTCTGACATTTTAGAAACTAAAAAATTCATTCTCTTATATCCCCATACATCTCTAGAATATCTTCTAAATGCATCATACAAAGCAACATAATCAACTATACATTCTGTATTTTTATATATATTAAGTTTTTTAGTAATATACTTAATATATGTCCCAACATTGTTTATTATATTATTAGTATCATCTCTTGGTTTTAACTCACCATTAGATAATTGATATATACCATTAATAGTTTCATATCTTATATCATCTAATACAACCAACAGTAAATTATGAAACTGGGTTTCCAAATTATCTGCCATATTGCTTTCTAATCCTTTGGATTGTCATATACATATTGGAATAATGTATTCATTTCATTGATAAATTCGTTCAGCTTTACTTCTGCAGGTTTAACTTTTACCGCATAGCTTGCTGGGTTCTCTTTTTGTTTGTCTATATAAGGATTTTTATTAAGCTCATTAAAATCAAATGGCAATTCATCTGGAGTAATATCATCAATTTTTATAATCTCCATAATCAGCCTCCAATTAAATTTATTATAAA
>CAJUJZ010000105.1:0-6196 GCA_910586745.1 uncultured Mucispirillum sp.
GACTGGATGAATAATTATCCTAGAAAATTATTTAATTATAAATCGGCTAATGATTTTTTTTATGAGAACTTAAATAACTGCTTGAAATGTTGCAATCGTTTTTAGATTTTACATATTTTATAATGTGTCCACTTTCCATCTTTTCTTGAGTCAATGATACCACAATCGCAAAGTATTTTCATATGATACGACAGAGTAGGCTGTCCTACTTCTAAATGTTCTAAAAGTTTACAGGCACATATTTCATGAGAGCCTATAATATGCAGAATTTTAAGCCGATTTTCATCCCCAAGTGCCTTAAAAATCTTTACAACATCCTTCATCTCAATCACCTTACCTTATATATTGAAACTTATCAATATAAAATTGTTTTACACTTATACCTATTTATTTTTCATCCTAGTGATGTGTGCTTTTATCATTTCGTTCATTTCTGCACTGTCATCATACTCAAAAAGTTTAATACTTTTATTTAGAATGTTTTTTCCTCTTTTAATTTCACATTCTAATATGCTGTTATAACCTTTTTCATAAAGTGCATATTTTAAATTACCAATATTTTTTATATTGTGATAACCGCATTTTAGTATTATATCTCCGCTTTTAATACCGGTCTGTTCTGCTGGTGATTTTTTAGTAACAGATTCTACTTTTACTATACCATTTTTTTCATTATCTGCTGATATTGCAATGCCAATTTTTGGTGTTCCTTTGCTTTTTATTTCTTCAGGGTATATATAAATATCTGCATCATTTCCTTCCTGATTAATATATTCACCCTGCATAATTACAAAACTGTCTTCACCTGTAATTCTTTTATACCTTAAAGGAATACCTGAATATTTTCCTGCATGACCATTTCCGCATATAATAACAATAGAAGTATCTGGGTTTGCTTTTCTATAATCTGCTAAATGTTTTGCCATTATTTCATCCCAGATATTTTGTGCCAGAAAAAAGTCTGTAAATTTACCTGTGCTTCCAGCATGCATATCAAAAACAGATTTAATTTTATCTTCATATGTATTATTCATAACTTTCATATGGTCAGGCAGCGAAAGAGCCTGTTCTTTAGTTAAATTATCAATTTGTCCTTGAAATACTTTTGATGTAATTTCTCTATTTATATTTAGTGGAATGATATCTATATTATTATCTCTTGCATATCTAAATATTGGAGCATAAAGAGAATAATCAAAGCTCCAGTTATTATAATAGTCTATACCATCAAGCATTTCTTTTTCAGTAATTCTTCCCTTTACAAAGTCGTTTACTACATTTAAGTATTCATACTGCACCATTTCCATAGCAATGGCAGTTTTCTTTTTAGAGTTATTAAGGTATTCTATTACTGCAAGCTGGTTTGCATGGTGAGAATATTCATTATGGTTTTCCCCTGCAAATATCACTTTATAAGCAGATGCTTTTTTCATCATATTTTGAAAAGTATCCAGCTTTTTAACATCTACAATTATATCTTTTTTATGTTCTAAAACATTTATACCCATATCAGACTGCATACTTGCTTTAGAAACAAGTTTATCATTTTTAAAAATTAATTCCTGATTAAAAGCATAATTTTCTAATAAATGCATACTTCCAGCCTGTATATTATTAGCAATTAAAATATACTTTTCTTTATTCACAGGATTTTTAAAAATAAAATATTCAGAATTATCTGCACTGGTCACACGCTTATCAGCAAAAAATTTAGCTATTTTATTATCATAGCTGCCAATAATAACATCAGAATCTTCTAAATCACTGAATCTAACTTCATCATCTTTAACATATTTTGGGTTTTTAAATACAGAAGATACTGTATTATTATGCTGATTATCTATATATAAAATATTTTCCTTATAAAGAATATCTGCCATAACAGGTGATTTTTCATTGTCTGTAAGCTCTCTTATTACATGGTAATTTGGGTCTAAAATAAGCTTAACTGCTCCAGTATTTACAGGCACTTTAAAAGTTTCTTCTCTATCTATGCTTGACTGCAGTCTGCCGTATTCTTTTTTATTTTCATATTCAACTGCATAAGGGATATTTACTACTTTATCACCATATTTTCTTAAAAGGGTGAATGAGATATAATAATTTCCTTTTTCTAAAACATATTCTGCATTTGTTACTGTTAATTTAATAAGTGGATTTTTAGAAAAATAAGCATCATAAAAGCTGTCTGCATCTATACCGTCAAAACATCTTAATATCTGCAGCCATGTAAGAGAAGGCATATCTTTTAAATCAGCCATTTTATTTAAGCCTGCCTGAAATTTACTTTCTCCAATATTTAATTTTATCATATGAAAAATAAATCCAATGGCTTCATCGCTTACATCTGGCACTTTATTTACTCCATATATGGAAAGTTTATGGAGTATATTTTTACGAACTAATGCTTTTTCATAGGAGTTTGCATTATTTTCAAAATCTTTTATAGTTTTCAGTACATAAGGCACTGGAATCCTGTTATCCTGATTATATACAGCACCAAAGCTGAAAGAGCAGGTCATCATTAAAATTAAGCATGAAAGTAAAATCTTTTTCATTATATTCCTCTATCTGCCAAATATTTTTATTCCATTTGGCATAGTATTTTTTTCTTTTGCCGTTACTTCATTTTTATTAAGTGTAATGTATGAATAAGAGCCGTAATGAGTTAATTTGTTCAGGCTTTCTTTTGTATGATTAAAAGAAAACATAATAAATCTATCACCTTGAGAATATGGGTTTCTCACTACTTTATATGTAGTATTACCTATTTCAAAAGCAAATGTCAGCTTGCTTTTGAAAAGCTCTGCTACAGTCTGCGGTACAATATTTTCCATTGCGATAATAATATTTTTATCTTTTAAATGGTGAATACTGAGTTTTCTAATATGAACAGTTTCTTTTATATTAGGAAATACTCTTTCAAATAATTTATCTTCATTTTTATTACCTGCAAATAATATTTCATCTGCTCCAAAAAGATAGTCAAATGATGGAGCAATTTCTGCAGGATATAATGTTCGCATTAAATCATATCTGTCATCTATAATAAATGTATCATTATCAGATTTTAAGTTATACATTATTTGATTTACACCTTTTTTTGTTTTAAATTTACCAGTTACAATATGATTTTCTGAAATATGTGTAAAAGGAATATCTACTTCTTCTTCGCCGCCTTTTCTAATTAGATTAAAGGCAAGTGTATTATCTTGAAAAACAGCATTATTTACTGATAAAATAATATCATCTTTATTGTGTATCCAGTTTCTGTAAAAATCATCATCCATACCAATATATGCAAGCAAATCTTTCCATGATGCAGTGGAATAAAGTTTATCACTTATAAACTTTCTAATTCCAGTCATAAATGCGTCATCACCAGCTTTGTTTTTAGCCATATGCAGCACCATAAGCCCTTTGCCATAACCTATGGACTGCTCTTTTTTGCCTGCATTATACATAAAATATTTTAATGGAAAACTTTTTTCTGCTGCATAAGCCTGATATTTCGTTAATATCTCTTTTCTGTATTTAATTCTGTCATCTTTTTCATAAAAATAGTCAGAAAAATATGTGGTAACAGCTTCTAAAAAATTTCCGTCAGTCATACTGCATTCAATGGCTGCTCCAAACCATTGGTGCAGCACTTCATGACCTAAAGAGCGTTCTGCAATAAAATCTTTATCTATAATAGCTGAGCCAAATACAGCTATAGAAGCAAGTGCATGACCATATGGGTTTACATCTTCTGCTATAATAAAATTATGGTATGGAAAGTGAGATGAAAACAGATTTTCATACATTTCTATATAATAAGCAGCTTTTTGCAGAAGTTTATAACTTAAATTTTCATGCTCTTTAAATAAAAGAGTATAAATATCAATATTTTTTTGTGTTATTTTTTTTATTATATAGTTAGTAGATGCTGCAAAATATATACTTTTTGGAAGATTATTATATGTAAAAACCATTATATTTTTATTCTGGGAGTATGTTACAAACTGGCTTGCAAGCCCCTGAAAGTTTTCTGGTATATTAATATAAAGTTCTGCATTTTCAATATTTGTAACAACTGGTATAATGCTTGAATATACTGAAATAAAGTCTTTACTAATGGTATCAGTTTTGCTGGTAATATTTTTAATGTATGAGAAAATTACCGAAGATAATCCATCAAGGCTGATGATATATTCCTTACTATTTTTATTATATTTTATTCTTTTATCATTACATAAAAGCTGCATGTCATCATAAAGAGATACAGTAACAGTTTCTGCTTTTGTAGAAGCTATAGTAATACTTCCTTTAATCATATTAAGATTAATATCTATTTCTGATTTTATTATAGCAGCTGCTGCAAAACTTTTATAGTAAAAAGCTAAAATTATTAATAAAATAAAAGCTGTCTTTTTCATATAATACCTGAATTTAAGAATTTATTGCAAAAATATATATTATAAATTAAAATATTATACTATATAAAATATATGGTTAAATACAAGTAAAAATTGAAAAAAATGCGATATTTTATCATATTTATCAAATATAAAAGTATTTTGCATAGTTATAATGTAAGCTGAATTATTATGATATTATATAATGTTTTTCAAGGAGTATTTATGTTAGATAAGTTTTTTGGCATAACTTTTTCAGGCAGCACTGTAAAAAGAGAAATCATTGCAGGTATCACAACATTTATGACTATGAGTTATATTATTTTTGTAAATCCTGATATACTGTCAAATTCTGGTATGCCTAGAGATGCATTAATTACATCCACATGTTTAGCTGCAGCTTTTGCAAGCATATTAATGGGGCTTTATGCAAACTATCCTATTGGACTTGCAGCGAGTATGACATCAAATGTATTTTTTTCATTTGTAATAGTTAAATCTATGGGGCTTTCATGGCAGGAAGGTCTGGCTGCTGTTTTTATTGTTGGAGTTCTTTTTATATTTATTACAGTGGGGCGTATTAGAGAGTTGATTATGGATGCTATCCCGCTTTCATTAAAAATGGGGATACCAGCAGGTATTGGAATATTTTTAATGTTTATAGGTCTGCAAAGTGCAGGTATTATCGTTAACAATGACGCAACACTTGTAACTTATGGAGATTTTAGTAATATAAATACTCTTTTATCTGTATTTGGTTTATTGCTTATGATTATTCTGCATATAAGAAAAGTAACTGGAGCAATATTAATAAGCATTGTTGTTGTAACAATAATCAGCATACCATTAGGGCTTACAAAAATGCCTGACGGGATAGTTTCTGTTCCGCCCTCTGTTGTACCTGTATTTTTTCAAATGGATTTTTCAAATATATTAAATTCAAATTTTTTAATGGCAGTATTTACTATGCTTTTTATGGCAGTGTTTGATACAATTGGCACATTAATGGGGGTTGCGCAGCGTGCCGGCTTTGTAGATGAAAAAGGCAATATGTTAAGAGCTAAAAAAGCATTTATGGCAGATGCTATTGGCTCAACAGCTGGCAGTATTTTTGGTGTAAGTACAGTAGGTGCGTATATTGAAAGTATTACAGGGGTAGAATCAGGCGGCAGAACTGGTTTAACTGCTGTTATCATAGGGCTTTTATTTATATTTGCTATGTTTTTCTCTCCCTTAATACAAATAGTGCCAAGTGCTGCAACTGCTCCAGCATTAATTTTTGTAGGTATATTAATGTTTTCTGTTGTTGAAAAAATAAATTTTAAAGACTGGACAGAGCTTACACCTGCCGTTATCGCTGTTATAATGACACCGCTTACATATAATATAGCTATGGGTATTGAGCTTTCTATATTAGCTTATGTAATAATTAAAGCAGGCACGGGCAGATATAAAGAAATATCAAAAACTATGTTTGTGCTTTCTATCATATTTATACTGAAAGAAATTTTTGCATAAATAAATTAGGGCTTACCAAAAAAATTTGTGTTGCAGTCATTATTATATACATTAAAGTATGGTATAATATATTTAAATTATCTTATTTTATTAGATACTTCGCTTACAAATCAAGCTCAGTATAGACTACGAGTTTCGCATTATCAGTCATTTTGAGCCTGATTTTTACAGGCGAAAAATCTAAATTCTCTATTTTTTTATATGCTTCACTTATAAATCAAGCTCGGTATAGACTACGAGTTTCGCATTATCAGTCATTTTGAGCCTGATTTTTACAGGCG
>CAJUJZ010000105.1:6296-7947 GCA_910586745.1 uncultured Mucispirillum sp.
CAAGCTCGGTATAGACTACGAGTTTCGCATTATCAGTCATTTTGAGCCTGATTTTCACAGGCGAAAAATCTAAATTCTCTATTTTTTTATATGCTTCGCTTACAAATCAAGCTAAGTATTACCTAATTTAGCTTAAATTCTCTTGCTATATTTAACATATAGATTAGTCTAAGTTTTTTGGGTAAGTCCATTCTTAATTAAACTGTATTAGATTGTAAAAATGGAAAGTTATATACTTTCCATTGATTATTAAATACTACTTAATATCATATGTGGTAATGTCGGCATTATATTTTTCTCCGCCTCTCTTTCCATCTGCCCCTAGAGAAATGATTTCATAGTCTGCTTTGATGCTTTCCGCCGGACTTTTATATATGTAATCATTGCCCCAAGGGTCATTAGGAATAGTTGTTACGGACAGGTAGCCACCCGGATTCCAGTTGTTTGGAATAGGTTGTAGTTTCGGTTTTTCAACGAGAGCCTGTAATCCTTGTTCAGTAGTAGGATATTTACCATTATTAAGTTTATACATCATTAAAGCACTCTCTAATGTTTTTATATCATTTGTTGCAATTACTACTCTGTTTTTATCCGATATAATTCTGTCTTTATCCAATCTAATAAGGTAATCTGACAAATCATTAAAACAGACATCATCACTTGCAGATATTTTGTCGTATGTTCGCTTGTTTTTCTTATTTGTTTGAAAAATAGGCAGCGAAGATGTATAAAATGTTTCTATGGGTATATAGTTATTAGTGATTTTTTTATTAATTACTACTCTTAAAACAAATTGATTTTCAAGTTTTTCTGGCGATAATTTTGCAGAATCTACACAAGGGATTGTTCCTCTTTTTAAAGAGTTAATCATATCTTGGTTAAATTTTTTCACTTCAATGACTATTAGACTGTTATTAATATTAATAATATTTACAGAATCTTTTTGTTTTGTATCTGCTGTATTCATTATCGCTTCAATAGCTTTTATTGCATATTCTGCTTCTGCATAATAGTAAAAGGGTTCATTTTCAGGGCATCCATCTACACAGCTCATATCTTGAAAACCTTTGATTAGTTGTCTCTGCACTTTTTCTTTATTTGTATCCGTTACTGCTGTTATCGTCTCCTGTGCTATTGTATATGCAGGTAGCAAAAATAAGATAAGTGTAAAGTATAGAATACTTTTTATTATAAAGCTCATATTATTCTCCCACTATTCTGATATAAAAAGTAACAATAAGTATTTTCATATCACAATCCTATTGTATAAATTAAACAGATACTACCATCTAAAAACGATAGTATTGTTTCAAAATGCTAATTATCATTTGATAATAATTCAACATAAATATGTTTTTTATCATCCGATAATTGTGCTGTATAGTCAAACTCTTTTTCAAATTGTTTGTTTTCAATAAAATCCTGCACTTTGAATGTTGCTCTACATGAACATTTTTTTATAGATTTATCAATATTGGTTGATAAAATGTCATCAATAGTAATATGCAGCTTATCTACAGAGTCTTCATCTAATTGTAAAAAATAAACAATTAAATCTGCTTCTTCTGGTGTCATATTTTCGTTCATTACAAAGTATGATTTTAGTTCATTAATATTTAAGCCAAACATTGACATAGCTGATTTATATTGC
>CAJUJZ010000106.1 GCA_910586745.1 uncultured Mucispirillum sp.
ATGGCAATAATGCAGTAAATAACGGCGTAAAAATTAAAATAACTTCTAAAATAGGATAAAGCAGATAATTAAGGTTATATATAAATATGATTAAGTTTGCAGTTGAAAACCCAGTGAAAGTACTGGTAGGAGTATGTTTTTTAGTAATATTTGGTATTCAGGCATTTTTAAATATGCCATACCGTCTTATTCCAAGTATTGAATATCCGCAGATTTCTGTAAGTACATACTGGCGTGGTGCATCTCCTTATGAAGTAGAAAAAGAAATACTTGAAAGGCAGGAAAGGGTGCTTAAAACTATCCCCGGCTTAATAGACTGCGAAAGCACAGCAAGAGAAAGTTCTGCTTATATTACTTTAATGTTTGATATGGATGTATCTGTAAATGATGCAATACTTCTTGTTGCTAATAAATTAAACGAAGTAAGCGGCTATCCAGATAATATGAACCAGCCAGCAATAAGGTCAGCAAATACAGACGCTGTTTCTGTTGTAGATTTAATGCTTTTGACTGATGATACAAATAAACGCTCTATTGATGAATATTTAAGTTTCTTTGAAGAAACTATCAAACCTTATTTTGACAGGGTAAAAGGTGTTGCCGATGTAAGCTATTGGGGTGGCAGGGCAAGACAGATACAAATAGATGTAGACCCATACAGGCTGAGTGCATACAACATCACTCTTTCAGCAATCATAAATGCATTAAACAAAGAAAATGTAAATATTTCTGCAGGAACTATTGATTTTGGTGCAAAAGATTATAGGTTCCGCACAATAGGTGAAGCAAAAACACCGCAGAATATTAGGGATATTGTAGTAGTATCAAGCGATAATGCAAGACTTAAACTGGGTGATATTTCTAATGTAGACTATGGCTTTTCTAAAAGAAGCACTATTGTAAGCTATGGCAATACAAATGCTTTAAGTGTGGGCATAGTTGCTCAGGCAGGGGCAAATGTATTAGAGCTTACAAATGATGTAGATAAGGTAGTAGAAAACTTAAATAATGGAATATTAAAAAATAACGGCTTAAAGTTTGTAAAAATAGCAGACCAGAAAAATTATATTTTACAGGCTATAACATTAGTGAAATCTAATATTATTGTTGGCGGTTTTTTAGCTGTTATTGTGCTTTTAGTATTTTTAAGAAGTGTTCGTGCCACATTAGTTATTGCTGTTACTATTCCAATATGTATTATTGGCACATTTTTAATTATGCACTTATTAGGCAGTACATTAAATGTAATAAGCCTGGCAGGTATTGCATTTTCTGTAGGTATGCTTATAGATAACTCTATTGTTGTGCTTGAAAATATAGACAGGCACATATCAAATGGTAAAAAGGCTCTTGATGCCGCAGTTACTGCCACAAAAGAAGTATGGGGTGCAGTTCTTGCTTCCACTTTAACAACAATAGCTGTATTTCTTCCTATTATTTTTGTAAAAGAAGAAGCAGGTCAGCTTTTTGGCGATATAGCAATAGCAGTTAGTGCAGCCGTTGGTTTAAGCCTTCTTACATCTATTACTGTTATCCCTGTATTATCTAAAATATTATTTTCAGCTGTAGAAAATAAAAAAGAAAAAAACAGTGCTGTATTAAGTAAGATAAAAAGTAAAATATCTGCACTGCATATAAATGATAATGTAAAAGAAAAATTAATGAAATACAGTCCAAATAATCTGCTTGTTACTACTGGTAATTTTTTTGTAAAATATATTGTATTAATATCTGATAAAATTAATTCTAAATTCATTATAAAATTTGCCTTTATTGTTATAGTAACAAGTTTTTCTATAATAAGTGCTTATATGCTTATGCCTAAAATGGACTATCTGCCACTTGGTAATAAAAATATGGTAGAATCTCGCTTTACTCCACCGCCTGGTATTTCATATAATGAAAGAAAAGCCATGGGCGATTTTATTTACAGAGAACTAAAGCCGTATATGGAAGGCGAAAAAGACGGCTATCCGCAGATAGACAGTTTTGTTTTTATTGCAAGCTCTACTTATGTGGCACTTCGTGCTACAAGTAAAGATGAGGCAAGAATTGTTGAACTTCAGCCATTACTTGCATCAGTTTCTGCAAGAATACCAGGTATTACAGCATCTACTTCACAAGTGCCATTATTTAATATTGGCAGAGGCTCAAGTAATACATTTTTAATGAATGTGGCAGGAGCTATGGAGTATGAAAACCTTATAAACACTGTCCGTCTTATACAAGACAGGATAATGAATGAAATACCAGAAGTTCAGCTGCGACTAAACCCTGCATCAAACCCAGTATATCCAGAAGTGCAGATTATTCCAAACCGTGAAGCACTAAAATCTGCAGGCATTACAGCTACAGAGCTTGGCATATCTGTTGATGCTTATTTAGATGGCAGAAAAGTAGGGGAGTTTAAAGATTCATCTATCGGCACAATAGATATTATGCTGCAGGGGGAAAGGAAAAGTTTTAATAATCCAGATGAAGTATATTCTATACTTGTAAACTCTGGCTCAGGTTTTCCTGTTCCTATATCCAGCCTTGCAGAAACAAAGGAAGTAATGGGCATAGAAAGAATAAGAAGATATAACTATCAGCGTTCATTTTTATTTATAATTACACTACCAAAAGGTATGGTATTAGAGCAGCTGCAAGATAGAATAAATACAAAAGTATTAGAGCCTATGAGAGAAGAAGGGCTGCTGCAGGGCATCACAGTTTATACAAGTGGTGCATCATCAAAACTTGAACATGCTAAAGATGCTCTTTCTGGTAACTTTATGCTAGCTATACTTATAACATATCTTTTAATGGCAGCACTGCTTAATAATTTCTTTTATCCACTTATCATTATGTTTTCAGTGCCGCTTGCTGCAACAGGTGGGTTTATTGGGCTTGATTTAGTAAACAAATTCTTAACGCCACAGTCCCTTGATATTATTACTATGCTTGGGTTTATTATGCTTATAGGCTCAGTTGTAAATAACCCTATATTAATTGTTTATCAGACATTAATTAATATAAAATACGGTATGAGTGGCAGTGCTTCAATTCGTGATGCTTTAAAAACAAGGATTAGACCTATTTTTATGAGTACAACCACATCTCTTTTTGGTATGCTTCCACTTGTTTTAGTACCAGGGGCAGGCAGTGAACTTTATCGTGGTATGGGAAGTGTTATATTAGGTGGTATGGCATTATCTACTATATTTACTCTTTTTTTAGTACCTGCATTATTATCACTGTTTTTAGGCAGAAAAAAAGGTAGTGAAACAGTTGAATAGTATTATTATAGAAACAAAAAGGCTTTATTTAAGAAAGCTGCAGATGTCTGATATAAATGCATTAAGGGATATTCTACAGGATAAAGAAGTAATGTATGCTTATGAGCATGGCTTTTCTGATGAAGAAGTTATGCAGTGGTATGAAAAACAGCAGGATAGATATAAAAATGATGGTGTCGGTCTTTTAGCTGTTATATTAAAAAGTGAAGATAAGTTAATCGGTCAGTGCGGACTTACTCTGCAGGATTATAAAGATAAAAAAGTTTATGAAATAGGCTATCTTTTTAATAAGTCATACTGGCACAATGGATATGCAGTAGAAAGTGCTGCAGCATTTAAGGAATATGCATTTAAACAGTTAAAAATAGATGAAGTTTATTCTATTATACGCACAAATAACTACCCGTCACAAAAAGTTGCAGAAAGAAATGGTATGACAGTAAAAGATGAAATTATAAAGCATTACTATAATATAGATATGCCCCATTATGTCTACAGTATTAAAAACCCTTTAATATAAATATCTTATAATATTCACTGCTTTCAAATATTTTCTTTAATTATTATAAATATATAAAATTGTCTTGCAATTTATCTCTACATAGAGATAATGGAGAGTGTATGGATAATCCAGCAGAGTTGAAAATATTAATAGGAATGCACAGAGCAGTTAATAAAATAGACGGCAAAACTATTAAAATAGTTAAGCAGTATGGCTTAAGTTTAGGGCAGTTTGCAGTTTTAGAAGCACTATATCATAAAGGCGATATGACAGTATGGCAGGTGCAGGAAAAAATTTTAAGTTCAAGCGGGACTATACCTGTTATTATAAAAAACCTTGAAAAAAGTGGATATGTTAATCATAAGGCAGATGAATGTGATGAAAGAAAGTGCATGCTGCATATTACAGATAAGGGGGCAGATTTAATAAAACAGGTGTTTCCAGAAAATAAGAATATGATTATAGAATCTTTTAAAAACTTATCATATAATGAAAAAGATGAACTTTTAAGGCTTTTAAAAAGCTTGGAAAATAAAGTAATGGAGGAATAATGATGCAGATAGTTAGTTCATTAAAAAAACGCAGAACATATTATAATATTAAAAAAGAACTGCCAGTATCTATTGAAAATGTTATAGAAATAGTGGAAGAAATAACAGAGCTTGTGCCTGATGCTTTTAATATGAAAAGCAGCCGTTTAGTTATTGTGTATGGAGAAATGCAGAATAAATTATGGGATAAAATATATGATACTTTTGGTGGAAAAGTGCCAAGAGAAAAAATAGATAGTTTCCTTGCAGGGTATGGGACTATTTTATATTTTTATGATAGTAAGGTAGTATCTGATATGCAAAGTAAATTTCCAACTTATGCTGCGAATTTTCCAGTGTGGGCAAATCAAGCCAGTGGTATGCTGCAGCTTGCTGTTTGGAGCGGTTTAAGAGAGCTTGAAATTGGTGCATCTTTACAGCATTATAACCCTGTAATAGATAAAGCAGTTAAAGAACTTTTAAATATTCCAGAAGAATATGTATTAATTGCACAAATGCCTTTTGGTGCAATAGGTGAAGAACCTGCACAAAAAGAAAAAGAAGATATTAAAAAACGAGTGACAATTATTTCATAAATACAAAATGGGATAATTTTTATTATCCCATTTAAAGTATAATAATATCAAACTTAATTTATTAAATAAGTCCAAGTGGTATCATAGCATCAGCAACGCGTGTAAAGCCTGCAATATTTGCACCCATTAAATAGTTGCCTTTAAATCCATATTCTTCTGCTGTTGCAAAGCATGTTCTATGGATATCACGCATAATTGTTTGAAGTCTTGCATCAGTATAATCAAATTTCCATGTATCTCTGCATGCATTTTGCTGCATTTCAAGGGCAGAAGTAGCAACACCGCCTGCATTAGTTGCTTTACCTGGAGCATAAAGTATATTAGATGACTGTAAAAGATGAATAGCACCAGGAGTGCTTGGCATATTTGCACCTTCTGTCACACAGATACAGCCATTTTTAATTAATGTTTCTGCATGTTTTTCATTTAATTCATTTTGTGTAGCACAAGGCATAGCAATATCACATGGAATATCCCAGATACTGCCGCTTTCTTTATATTCTGCATTTGGATGATATTTAACATATTCTTTGATGCGTTTATATTCTACTTCTTTAAGCTGTTTTACAGTATCTAATTTAATACCGTCAGCATCATATATGTAGCCGTTTGAGTCAGAGCATGCAATAACTTTGCCGCCTAACTGCTGAACTTTTTCAATAGCATATATTGCAACATTACCTGCACCAGAAACTATAACTTTTTTACCGTCAAAAGCTTCTTTTCTAGTCTGCAGCATAAGTTCAGTAAAGTAAACAAGCCCATATCCTGTAGCTTCTTTACGAACGAGAGAACCGCCATAAGCCATACCTTTACCAGTAATAACCCCTGATTCAAATCTACTTGTTAACCTTTTATACTGCCCAAAAAGGTAGCCAATTTCTCTGCCGCCAACACCTATATCACCAGCAGGAACATCTGTATATTCGCCAATATACTTATGAAGTTCTGTCATAAAGCTTTGGCAGAAACGCATAATTTCTGCATCAGATTTGCCTTTAGGGTCAAAATCTGAGCCGCCTTTTGCACCACCTATTGGCATACCAGTAAGTGCATTTTTAAATATCTGCTCAAAACCTAAAAATTTAATAATACCAAGATATACAGAAGGGTGAAAACGAAGACCGCCTTTATAAGGCCCCATTACACTTGAAAATTGAACACGAAAACCTCTGTTAATATGTATTTCGCCTTTATCATCTATCCAAGGAACTCTGAAAATAATCTGCCTTTCAGGTTCACATATTCTCTCTATAAGTTTTTGTTCCATATACTCTGGATGTTTATCTAAAACTACCCCAAGAGTTTCTAAAACTTCTCTAACAGCTTGATGAAATTCAACTTCTCCAGGGTTTCTGTTGACTATTTGTCGATAAATAGATTCAATTTTTTCATTCATTATTGTTGACATGGCACCACCTTTAATTTTTATGCAGTTTATGTTATCATAACTTATTTTTTTAATCAATAGTAAAAAATAACTATTAATTATGATTTAAATTGTTTTTTTTTGCATAAATTGTGTTTGTTATAAAATAATACTTGCAATTATAAAAAAATAAGATATTGTATAATATACCGATTAATAATCGGAATAATTTAAAATACAGGGAGTATAATGGACATTAATATTGGTGAGTCGGTCCTGATGCTTGGGCTTGCTGTTCTTCTCGTTTTTCTCAATGGTTTCTTTGTTTTATCAGAATTTTCAGTTGTAAAAATAAGGCGTTCTCGTTTAGAAGAGTTGGTTAAAATAGGCAGACCAAATGCAAAACTTGCTCTTGATATGACGCACAAGCTTGATTCTTATTTGAGTGCTACTCAGTTAGGCATAACATTATCATCTCTTGCATTAGGCTGGATAGGAGAGCCTGCTTTTGCAAGACTTTTAGAATATTTATTTGCGAACTTTTTTGGCGATAATAAAACTTTACTTCATACCGTAAGTTTTGTTATAGCTTTTACATTTATAACCCTTATGCATGTTGTAATGGGTGAACTTATTCCAAAATCTGTGGCTATTGCAAAAACAGAGGGTGCTGTTTTAAAAGTAGCTGCTCCACTTCACTTTTTCTGGGTAATATTTTTTCCATTAATTAAAACATTTGATTTTATTTCAGCTTTTTTCTTAAAAAGAATGGGAATACACCCTGCTTCAGAAGCTGAAACTGCCCATTCTGAAGAAGAATTAAAATTTATTGTTGGTGAAAGTGTAAGAGGCGGTGTATTAGATACTGTTGAAGAAGAAATTATAAAAAATGCGGTTGATTTTTCAGATACAGTTGCAAAAGAAATTATGACACCGCGAAAAGATATAGTATGTCTTATTGCTGATAAAACTTATGAAGAAAATCTTGCAATCGTTAAAGCATCAAACCATACAAGATATCCTTACTGTGAAGGTGGTAAAGATTCTATTGTTGGTATGATACATATTAGAGATTTATTTGAAAATCAGCTTGCACAAACACCTTGTAACGATTTATCAAAACTTGTAAGAGAAATGATTATTGTGCCAGAAACTGCATCTATTTCAGATATACTTGCTAAAATGAACAGGCGACAAATTCATACAGCATTAGTTTTGGATGAATACGGTGGCACAGCTGGTCTTTTAACTATGGAAGATATTATTGAAGAAATCATGGGCGATATTTCTGATGAACATGACGAAAAAACAGAAGAATGTAAGCAGATTGATGAAAATACATTTGAATTTGACGGTATGGCTTCATTAGAAGATTCTGGCGAAAGAATAGGTATTAACTTTGAAGATGAAGAACAGGTAACAATCGGTGGTTATGTATTTAATCTTTTAGGCAGAGTGCCTGCTGCAGGTGATAAAGCAGAAGATGAATCATGTATTTATGAAGTTTTAGAAGTAGACGGTAACCGAGTTAAAAAAATAAGAGCCATATTAAAACAAAAGGATACAGAAAACTCAGAAAGCTTTGAATAAAAAGCATTAGGAAGATAATTTTTTTAAACCTGCATTATTAATGTGGGTTTAATTTTTATGAAATAT
>CAJUJZ010000107.1 GCA_910586745.1 uncultured Mucispirillum sp.
AGTAAGTTCACCTTCTTTTCCTGCTGCAATATATGCTTTTTCCACATTTTTTATATCATTCATATCTCTAAGCAGTCCTTCTTCTATAACCTGCTGAAACTCATCAACTGCTTTCTGCACTTTATCTGTTTTTAAAAATAAAAGCCCTTTAATAATTCTAGCAGGGCGGCATTTTTTGTTTTCTTCTAAAGCTGATTTAATATGTTTAAAAGAAGCCTGTGGGTTTGCAGCATTAACAGCTTTCTCCACCATACATTTTTCAAAAAAGCCTGGCAGATATTTACCTGTTATTTTATTATATTTTATATGGTACTGCAAAGCATTATCGTAGCTTTGAGAAAAAAGGGCACTTTTTGCCATAGTTACAATATTATCAGGGTTATTCATTACCTGATGTTCATTCTGTAAAAGTGATACAGCTTTTGCATACTGACCTGCAAGCATATAGTCTTCTGCTAATTCACCAATTAAAGCGTTTCTAAAATCTTTATCAAGCTCGCTGTTTCCAAGCATCATTTCATGAATTTGTGCAGCACGGGTAAAATCGCCTTTTCTTCTAAATAAAAATCCAAGAATTAAGTAAATTTCAGGATTTGCACCGCCTTTAAATGCTACTTCTTTAAGCTTTTCTATTGATGTATTATCATCGCCTGAAAAAAAGGCAGAAAGAGCATCTACAACAGAAATATTTGTTTTCTTAGGCTGTCTTACAGTATTTCTTCTTGTTAAGAAAAATATAAATACTACTGCTATTATTAAAGCTAGTGATATGCTTGCAATTTCTGTGTAACTCATAACATTACCTTAGTGCATCTTTTATATCATTCTGAGTATTTTCTACAGGTGTTTCTGTTTTACTTACTTCTTCTACTGCAGCAGTTTCCTGTCTCACAGGTTCCTGAGAAATAGTTAATTTCTGCAGTCTTTCTATTTCCTGCTGGTTTGTTTTAATTTCTTTATTAAGTTTTTTAATTCTGCTTTTTAATGCTAAACTTTCGCCCCATACAGCTAATGCACCAATAACTATACCTATAAAAAGAGTAATAATTACAAGCAGAAAAAGTGGAATATTATATGCAGCAATATTCATAAGCGGTTTAAATGTAACAGTTTCTACATTACTTACAGAAAAGATTATAAGATAGCCAATAAATACAGCCTGTATAATTAATTTAAATATTCTTATCATTTTTAAACTCCTCCTGCAAAGCAGTGTATAGTTTTTTATATGTTGCTTCTAAATGTTCAGACAGGACTCGTGTTTCACCTACAACAGGCATAAAATTAGTATCTCCAGTCCATCTTGGTACAATATGCATATGCAGATGGTCTGCAATACCAGCACCGCCTGACCTGCCTACATTCATACCTATATTAAAGCCTTCTGGATTAAGTGTGTTTTTCATAACTTTTATTATAAGGCGGGTAAATTTCATCATTTCAAGAGATTCTTCATCTGTCAATGTGGTAACATCAGAAGTATGTCTGTAAGGAATAACCATCACATGACCATTATTATAAGGAAACAGATTCATTATAATAAAGCAGTGGCAGCCTCTATGTAATATTAAAACTTCTTCATCTTTTGTGTTTTTAGGTGCATTGCAGAATACACAGTCTGTATTTTTATACTCACCTGTAATATAAGCCATTCGCCATGTGGCCCATAATCTATCCATAAATACTCCAGTATATAAGCTGATAATTTATATTACAGGTTAAATTACATTCTTGCAAGTTTTTTATTTAAAAGCCTTTGATAAAAATGCTATTACAAGAATAGATGCGGCTATTAAAGTAAAAGCTGTTGTTAAGTTTGTTATTTCTGATACAAAACCCATAATAGACGGTCCAAATAATGTGCCAAAATAACCAATAGTTGCAACAGCAGAAACAGCTATATTTAAAGGCATATTCCCTTTGTATCTGCCTGAAGCTGATATTGTAACAGGTACCATATTTGCAAGTCCTGCTCCTGCTAATGTAAAGCCAAGAAATGATGCCCAGTGGTAAGGAATATAAAGCATAATTAATATACCTGCTACAGCAGTTAAGCTGCTTGTAAAAAGAATATTTTTTATGGAAAACTTATCGCCTATCTTATCCCCGAGCAGCCTGAATAAACCCATAGTAATATAAAAAAGCGAGAAAGAATACCCTGCATACTGTGGCTCTATTTTCCTAACTTCCCTCATAAATAATGCACTCCAGTCAAGAACAACGCCCTCTGCCACAAATGCTATAAAGCATATCATACCTAATATAAAAAGTATCCGTGTAGGTTTTATAAAAAGTTTCTGAGGCACTTCGCCGCCGTAATTTAAAAGTGCTGGGATAGTAAATACAAGCAGTAGAAAAATAAATCCTGTAATAATATATACAGCTGTAACATAAGTAAAATGTTTTAAAAGATATGTTGCAACTAAAATACCAAAAAAAACACCAAAGCTATACATGCTGTGAAAGCCTGCCATTAAATGCTTTTTCATACCTTCTTCTACTAATGCACCCTGTATATTTAATGTAACATCAAGCATACCAAGCCCTACACCAAATAAAAACATAAATACAGACATTATAAATATACTTCCAGATACTGAAAGGACTAAAAGGCATATAATGACTAATGATGTAGATAAGATAATAGTTTTTCTGCAGCCTATTTTTGCAGCAGTAAGCCCTGTAAAAAACATACTTATTACTGCACCAAAAGCAATCAGTAAAAGTAAAAGTCCAAGTTCTGCTTTATCTATAAGCAGCCTGTCTTTTACAAAAGGTATAAGCATTGCCCATATACCAAAGGCAAAGCCTAATATAGTGTATCCTGTATATGTGCTTATTCTGTGGCGTAAAGAAATGTTATTCATAATCATTTCCTAATAAAGTTTCTTCCGTTATATCTATAATCTTTTCATATGTATTAAGCATAGTATTTATTTCATCTTGCTTTAAATGCTTTAATATTTCTTCTTCTGTCACTATAAATGCTTCCTGTATAGTCTGGACTATTTTTTTCCCGCAGTCTGTAAGTGATATATTTATTTTACGCCTGTCTTTTGCTGAATGAGTGCGTAAAATATAGCCTTTTTTTTCAAGCTTATCAAGCATGGATGTGATGCTCTGCTTTGGTATAAGCAGTTCTTCTGAAAGTTTTGTAGGCTCACTTTTTCCATTACTATCTTTAATAGATAAAAGCAGGTTAGCCCCCACATATGATATATTGTTTTTTTTGCACCACTTTGTAAAAATAATATTTTCCATTTTTACAAGTTTATAATGGTTTGTAATTAAACTGTTGTTTTCCATATATCACCTGATATTATAAATTTAGATTATATATTATCGGACTATCTGTATAAAGATAACATATAAAATATTAAAGTCAAGTAAAAATTATTGACAAAGTATTATTAATAAATTATATAAGATTTACTGCCTCTGTAGCTCAGTTGGATAGAGCGACGGATTCCTAATCCGCAGGTCACAGGTTCAATTCCTGTCAGGGGCACTTATTAAAGCCTTGAATATTCAAGGCTTTTTTTGTATCTAGTGCAATAAATAATGTTTTCTAAATATATAATTACACTTATTTTTATTGTATATATCTACACAATTTCTCACATTCTTTTCACAAACAGAGCAAAACCCCCGCACCCCCGTTGGAAGTTAGCAGCAAAAATCAATGCTAAATTTCCTTAATATGTTCTTTCTGTATTAAAAATTACCTTGCGGGAGATTTTGAATCCATAAACTCTTCAGAAATTAATTCTGGATTAACAATTTTGTCATAAAACAAAGCCTTAAGGGCAAAATCTCTTTTACTGTATTTTATATCAATTACTGTATATTCTACTCCACCATGAATATAAAAAGTTCTAGTATTTGTAGTTATTTGAATTTCATCAAAAGTTGCAGATACATTTGGTATATTAGTAAAAGGACCTGATTTATTAGCAAAATTTATGCATAGTATAACTATTCTTAGAAATCTTTGTGCTTATGGAGTTCGTCTTTATAATAGATTGTGTTAAAAAAACCGAGTTTAAATAAACAACAACATCAAATGCTGATTAAAGATGATAATGGTATTGATAATGCTCACTTATTTAGTCATCTTCTTGTAATGAAGCGACTTTTGAAAAATGAAGATTTTATTGCTATGTTTCAAGAAATATCTACTGTATACAAAATACTCATTTGTAAATATGTGTTATTATGGTTTTCCGGAGAATTGGTGAAGCTTAATACTAAATATGAATAATATGTGAGAGTATAGGATATATGTTACATTTTTTTTATTGATTATTTTAAAAATTAAATGTATCTAAGAAAGTTATTTATCTTAATATTATTACATGTTATGCTTTATGGCTGTGTAGGTAAATTAATGGAAAAAACAACAGTTGATTTTCATATGAAACTAGAGAAAGGTAAAACAGCCATTATATTTATTAGAACTTTTGGCTTATTTTTATTACCTATTGCAGAGTATAAAAATGGATATGTTTCTTTTGTTGGTAATTCAGCTGGTGGAAGTATTTTAATGCATATTACTGATGCAGGTAAACAATGAATATATTATTGCTGTGCTAGCAAGGGAACAATGTTAAAAAATGATTTAAAATCAGGTATGTTTTATTATGTATGGAAGTAAGATATAAACTTCATTCAGATATATGAATATCTGAATTAATTAAATAATAAAAAAGGTGGATAGGATGGAAAAAAATATTGATGTATTAGTTATAGGTGCTGGTCCAAGTGGTAGTATTTTAAGTTCGCTTTTACACAAAAACGGACTTGATGTATTAGTTGTTGATAAAGAAATTTTTCCAAGATTTGTAATTGGTGAATCTTTGCTTCCATTTTGTATGCATGCAATGGAACAGGCTGATTTACTTGATGCTGTGATGGATAATGAAGAAAAACTTGGTTTTCAGTATAAAAATGGTGCTGCATTTGCTCGTGGAGCAGATGATAATTCTATAGAATATACATATATTGATTTTTGTGATAAAAGCAGCAAAGGTTTTGGAACAACTTTTCAGGTAAGGCGTGGAGTATTTGATAAACTTCTTATTGATACAGCAGCAAAAAATGGTGTAAATGTTTTATTTGGTGTTAAAGCAGATAAATTTGATTTTAATGAAGACGAAAATGGACATGTTACAATAGGTTTGGATAATGGTGACATAATTAAAGCAAAATATGTTGTAGATGGCAGTGGTTACGGACGCGTACTTCCAAAAGCTCTAAATCTTGACACACCTTCTGATTTAACACCAAAGATAGCTTATTTTACTCACATTGAAGATAAAATATCACATCCAATGTATGACAGGGATAAAATATTAATCACTACCCACCCAGAACATAAAGAAATATGGTTTTGGCTGATACCTTTTAGTGATGGTAGATGTTCAATAGGTGTTGTAGGTGAAAAACAATTTATATTCTCTGGTGATACTGCTAAATTTTTAAATGAACAGGATTTAAAAGCCAATGCTATGGAAATTTTAAAAACACATGTTTATAAAACTCCAATGCTTAAAATGCTTTTAAAAGATGCATCATGGGATACTCCTGCAAATTTTATTTATGGGTATTCTTCAAATGTAACAAAATTTTATGATAAACATTTTGTTCTGCTTGGTAATGCTGGTGAATTTTTAGACCCAGTATTTTCGTCTGGTGTAACTATTGCTATGCATGCTGCAACATTATTAGCTCCACTTGTTACAAGAATTATAAAAGGTGAAAGTGTAGATATGACAAAAGAATATGTAGAACCGTTAGCTGTAGGTATTAAAGCCTTTAAAACCTATGTTAATGGTTGGTATGATGGTACATTTCAAGATGTTATATATACTAAATGCAAAGACCATAGTATTACAAGGCAGATATCATCAGTATTAGCTGGTTATGCATGGGATAATGAAAATCCGTTTGTTACAAAATCTGATAAAGCATTACACGCTTTACATAAAATATGCAAAAATCAAGCATAATAAAGATTTCTACAAATATATTATTATTTTTAATATTGAATGCTGTGCTGCTTTCCTGTGCAGCAGGCATTCCTGTTAATATTAGCCCTATGGAACAGGTAAATTATACAATAGAGTATCCAAATGGCAGTACATATCAAATGAGTGCTGTATGCAGTGAAACAATGTGCAGATTTATATTATTTGATTCTCTTGGTATGCCTGTTGTAGATAAAGAATACAGTAATAACAAATTTAAGAATATAAAATTTCTACCTCCAAATAATAAATATGATAATCTGTTTGCATATATAATTAACAGCAGAGGTAGTGAAAATCAGTTTGTATATAAAATTAATCATACAACTGTTACTGTATATAAAAATAACTAAATAATGGTTAAATTAAGTGGATAATTATGCACAATATTTATTTTAGCATTCCAGGAGTGATTTCGGCAGCAGGTTCTGGCAGTATGTTTTTAGATAATATTCTGTCTGGTAAATCAGGTATTACTTTTTCAGATAAATATATTAATAATACATCTGTACCCCTTGGTGTTGTGAAAGATTTAAATGTTACTATAAACGACTTACCACAAAGATTACAGGTTGAAGAGTTTAATACAAGAGCTGTATTTATGCTTATGCCGTTACTTGTTAATCTATGTGATAAAATTGAATATCTTAAAAAGAAATATGGCAGCCACAGAATAGGTGTAAGTTTTGGTACAACAAATCCAGGTATGGAAGAAAATTTAGACGCAATGCATTATTATATAAAAACAGGTGATTTCTCAAAATATTCAATACATAGAAACAGTCTATACAATCCTGCTAGATTTTGTTCATTATTTTATAATATTCATGGACCTGCATTCACCATATCTACTGCATGCACATCTGGTGTAAAATCAATTATTCAAGGATATAGATTAATACAATCAGGTTTATGTGATGCTGTTATATGCGGTGGCAGCGACAGCCTTAATTCACTTACAGTCAATGGGTTTAATAACCTGCAAATATTAAGCAATAACTATTCAAATCCATTTTCAAAAAATAGAGATGGTGTTAATCTTGGAGAAGCATCTGTATTATTTCTATTAACAAAAGAGCCAGAATATTCTAATGTTAGAGTTAAATCTTTCGCATCAAATAATGATGCTTTTCATATTACTAAACAAGACCCAGAATCCCCTTATGCAGTTACTTTGCTTGAAGATTTAAAAAAGGGAATGGCTGGAGAAAGTATAGATTATATCAACCTTCATGCTACCGGCACAATACCAAATGACCAGGTAGAATCTTATGCAGTAAAAAAAGTTTTTGGCAGTAACACATTATGCAGTGGTATAAAACAGCTGACAGGCCATACATTAGGTGTTGCAGGCAGTTTAGAAGCAGCATTATGTGTTATGCTTGTAAATAAGCAGAATACTAATTTACCACCGCATATATATGACGGGGAATATGACGAAAGTCTTGCAAAAATACATCTTGTTGCAAAAGAAGACAGAAATATATATAAAATAAAAAATGCAGCAAGTATTAATTTTGCTTTTGGCGGTGATAATAGTGCCATAGCTGTTGGGTATGATTAATGAATAGCTTTGAAGATTATAAATATAAAAAATGTAAGCACCTATTATTTCATGGAAACGATATAGTGTTGATTGATAAAGTAATAGAATGTTCAGAAAACTATATTATTGTTAATGCTAATTTAGATAAAGACTCACCTTTTTTAGATACATACAATGGGTTAAAAGTTTTTAGAATATATAAAAGTATAGAAATGATGGCTCAAAGTCTTGGCTGTTTTCAATATATAAATATGTCTATGCTTGGAGAAGGTAAAGCTAAAATTGGTTTTTTACTTGGTACAAGGAAATTTGAAATTTATATTCCACATATAGAA
>CAJUJZ010000108.1 GCA_910586745.1 uncultured Mucispirillum sp.
GAACTCAAACCGCATAAATTTAAATCTGTCCAAAAATTTGGGTTCGCCTCATAAAAGCACCCCTTTATTTTTATACGCCTGTTTTATATCCTTTTATAATAGATACAAATCTTTTTGGATGAATAACAACAAGTATGATTGTAAATACAACATAAATAACACTGAAAGTTATAAGTACTGTGTCATGTGGTGTTGCATTTGGAATATATGCAGGAAGCAGTTTATCATAAAATGGTGATAAAAATTGTGCCATAAATAATATAAGCAGTGCAAAGGCTTCTCTTTTACCAGCAACAAGTCCTGCAATTAATGCAATAGCAAAAGCAGACTGTGCAGCAGTTAAAAGAAGTTCATGCATCTGCATAGTAGCAAGAGGCATAACAGTAGATAAAAAGCCAGTATCATGTGGATGGTCTGCTGTAGAGTAAGAAATGCTGTAAACAAGAGGTATCATACCAACAAGCAGTGTCCATTGGTTTAGTTTAGAAGATACAAGGCTTCCAAGAGCAAGACCGGCACTTCCGCGGAGAGCAAAAGTGACAGCTACAATAAATTCTGGAGCTTCTGAAGCAATTGGAGCAAGCCACTGTACAAGTAAAAATTCATTTACACCAAGCAGTTTACCACTTGCTACAAGGCTTTCACTGAATAATTCTGCATCAGCAAAAATAACTATAGCAGCTACAAAGAAAAGTCCCCATGTAACAATAAGTCTTTTTTGTTTTGGAAGGGCAGCAATAGTTTTTGCAGGGCCTTCTATTTCTTCTTCTTCAACTGGCTTTCTGATAATGATAGTGATATACCATATAAATATACCTATTAAAACAACTGTATCAAAAAGGTTTAATGTGCCTTTTAATGGAATAGTGATAGCATATATCGTAGCAAGCATTAAAAAGAACAGCTCTGTTTTATGAGTGGATTCCAGCACAACTTTTTTTCTGAATTTAAAAGCAAATATTAAAATGATTACAGACCAGCCTACACCGATAAGAAGTCTGTTTGCACCAGTCATATTTGCAACAGCATAGTGAACATATTCACCTTGTGGGTCTTGACCTGCCATCCATGTAAAATACATATCAACAGCATATTCTGGCAGAACTGCAATTAATGCAACAAGAGCAACAGCCACAGCCTGTGGAATATCAAGCTGCATAACTTCGCATGCCCAAGTTAAGATAAATGATGCTGAAAAGATAGCAACAGCAGTAATTAATGTCATAACAATAGGGTGCAGTTCAATACCAAGCACTCTAAGCATAAAGCCAGGGATTGTTGCTATAACTGCGATAATAATTGGCATCCAATTTTTCATATTTTTCTCCTTTTTATTTTTTTGCACATATAAAAAAAAAGACCTTCGGCATGTAATATGCCGAAGGTTTTGCCAATGATTTTCTAAACCAATGATAAAGCCAGTGTTATAAATAACACGAGATTGTTGACTTTATCCAAACAAATTTGGGCTACTCCCCTTCATAAAAAATAAGGACAGCATTATATAAAATCAAAACATAATAATAAAAGGTGGTGCAATTATTATATGTTTTTAAAACTACTTGTTAACTGCTTGTGCTTTGTTAAACTTCATAGTAAGGCGTGAAACTTTACGAGAAGCTTGTTTTTGATGGATTGCACCTTTGCGTGCAGTTTTGTAAATAACGCTTACAGCTTGTTTTAATAATGCTTCAGTATTATCAGCACCTGTTTCTAATGCTTTCATATATTTTTTAATATATGTTTTCATAGCTGATTTATTAGATTTGTTAATCAGTCTTCTTTTTTCTGACTGACGAATACGTTTTAAAGCTGACAATGTATGTGCCACTCTAACACCTCAAAAAATTAATCATAATTATTGTAGAGTGAAAAGATAGCAATATTTAAAAGCTTTGTCAAGCAAATATTATAAAAAAATTAAATATTTGTATTATTCATTGACAACAAAGTATATTATGATAAGATACTATATTCAATACTATATATTTTTGCAAGAAAAAGCAAGTTTTGATAATACAAAAATAAGGGGGTTTTTATGAAAAAGGTCTTTTTTGTTTTATTTGTCTTATTAATTCCTGTTTTTTCTTTTGCAGCAAATTTTTCATTTGGCGGCGGTGTATCATTAACCAGTACTAAAAGCGGCGGCTATAGTGAGTTTGGAGTATCAATATTTAATAATTCATCTTTTGAAATGCGTAATTTAATATCAATAGATGGTTACGGTAAAAATATTTTTAATAGTGAAAATTCAACAGGCTATTTTGGCATTACAGAAAAAATCACTTTTGGCTTATCTACAGATTATAGAAAAAATAATGTTTTTGTTATTCCTTATGGGTTTATTGCCGGCGGTTTTGCTTTTGTCGGCACAGAGGGCAGCTACTTGTTTGAAGCACCATATTCGTATGAAATATATACTGGTTTAGGTGCAGATATTTTTAGTATAAATAATTTATCTATATTTATAGAAGCTGGTGGCGGGTTTGAATCTTTAACAGATACTCTACCTTATTCTAATCATTTAGGTAATGGTTTTGCCAGAATAAATGTTGGTGTTCGTGGGTTTATAAAAAAATAAATGCAATAAAGTGCAAAAATATAAGGGAGGTAGGAATATGATTTATTCTACTGAAGTAGAGCATATGTGTCCAATTGCAAAAGGTGCATATCATGGTCCTGCACCAATACCACAGGAAGGTAAATGGGTTCAGGCAAAAGAAATTAAAGATATCAGCGGGCTTACTCACGGAGTAGGCTGGTGTGCTCCACAGCAGGGTGCATGTAAATTAACTTTAAATGTTAAAAATGGTATTATTGAAGAAGCACTTGTGGAAACATTAGGCTGTTCAGGTATGACACATTCTGCGGCTATGGCATCAGAAATTCTGCCGGGTAAAACTATTTTAGAAGCATTAAATACTGACTTAGTATGTGATGCAATAAATGTTGCTATGCGTGAACTTTTCCTGCAAATTGTATACGGCAGGTCTCAAACTGCATTTTCTGAAGGCGGTCTTCCAATAGGTGCCAGCCTAGAAGATTTAGGTAAAGGTTTAAGAAGCCAGGTTGGAACAATGTTTGGCACAAAAGCAAAAGGTGCTAGATATTTAGAGATGGCAGAAGGTTACATTACAAGAGTTGCAGTTGATGCAGATAATGAAATTATTGGATATGAATTTGTAAACCTTGGTAAAATGATGGATGCAGTTAAAAAAGGCACTCCTGCTGAAGATGCTTTAAACAAGGCAAAAGGTGTTTATGGCAGGTTTAACGATGCGGTAAAATATATTGACCCGCGTCATGAATAATAATAAGGAGTGTAATTATGGCATTATTTGAAAGTTATGAAAGGCGTATAGATAAAGTTAATGCAGCTTTAAAAGAATATGGCATATCAAGCTGTGAAGAAGCTCTTAAAATATGTGAAGAAAAAGGCTTTAATCCATATAATATGGTAAAAGAAATTCAGCCTATTGCCTTTGAAAATGCTTGCTGGGCATATACATGCGGAGCAGCTATTGCAATTAAAAAAGGCTCAAACACAGCAGCAGAAGCAGCTGAAAATATTGGTATTGGCTTACAGGCATTTTGTATATCTGGCTCTGTTGCAGAAGACAGGAAAGTAGGATTAGGTCATGGTAACCTTGGAGCTATGCTTTTAAGAGATGAAACAAAATGTTTTGCATTTTTAGCAGGTCATGAATCTTTTGCAGCAGCAGAAGGTGCAATAGGTATTGTTAAAAATGCCAATAAAGCAAGAAAAACTCCATTAAGAGTAATATTAAATGGTCTTGGAAAAGATGCAGCACAAATTATTTCTCGTATTAATGGCTTTACTTATGTTCAGACTCAATTTGATTATTCAGCAGGTGAAGTAAAAGTAGTTAGAGAAAAAGCATACTCCAATGGCGAGCGTGCTAATGTTCGCTGCTATGGTGCAGATGATGTTAGGGAAGGTGTTGCAATAATGCACTTAGAAGGTGTAGATGTATCTATCACTGGTAACTCTACAAACCCAACTCGCTTTCAGCACCCAGTTGCAGGCACATATAAAAAAGAATGCAACGAGCAGAATAAAAAATATTTCTCAGTAGCTTCAGGCGGCGGCACAGGCAGAACTCTGCACCCAGATAATATGGCAGCAGGTCCAGCATCTTATGGTATGACTGATACTATGGGAAGAATGCACTCTGATGCTCAGTTTGCAGGTTCATCATCAGTGCCAGCACATGTTGAAATGATGGGATTTTTAGGTATGGGTAATAACCCTATGGTTGGTGCGACTGTTGCAGTAGCTGTTGCAACTGCTCAGGCTTTAAAATAAGCATATTATAAATTAATTGTAAATAAAAAACCCCGCTTTTTGTTTTACTTTAAGCGGGGTTAGGCTGTCAAAAAAGTCATCAATTTTTTTGAATTTTAAATGATATTTATTATATTAAGAATTAATTTAATAAACTAAACTTAGAGCGTGTATCTAAGTTTATTTCTCATTACAGCCTAATAAAATGCAGAGAGCATTATGAGGCTGGCAGGCAACTGGCGAAAAAATTTATTTTTTTGGCAAGCTGTAAACCCCGCTTTTATGTATACTTTAAGTGGGGTTTTTTATATGCTGGAATTATTTTTATTTTATAAAATATGTTTGCCGTCTTTATATACAAGCACACCGTCAGCTTCTACTGTTCCGCCGTTTTTCATATCTTTTATTAAATCCCAGTGCAGTGCAGAAACATTTTTACCACCAACTTCTTGATAACTTGCACCTATTGCTAAGTGTATTGATTTACCTATTTTTTCATCAAAGAGTATATTTTTTGTAGGGATTTGTATATTATCATTAAGTCCGAAAGCTATTTCTCCAGCAAAGCGAGAGCCATCGTCCATATCAAGCATTTTATGTAAGAAATCCTGTCCTTTTTCAGCACGGGCTTCTACAACTTTTCCTTTTTCAAACCTTAAGAAAACATTTTTTGCTTCCACACCATTATAAATGGTAGGGATATCAAATAAAATAGTGCCTTCTGCACTGTCTTCTACTGGGCTTGTAAATACTTCGCCGTCTGGCATATTTCTGTATCCGCAGCAGTTTTCCCACTTTCTCCCCATTACTTTTAATTTTAAGTCAGTATCTTTTCCTTTAATATGCAGCCATTTAGTGCCGTTCATTCTGTTTGATATAGCTTCTTGTTCTGCTTCTACTTTTTTCCATGCAGCAATAGGGTCATCTTCATTTAATTTGCAGGCTTCATAAACGAAGGCTGTATACTCATCAAGGGACATTTCTGCATCTTGAGCCATAGACTGGTTAGGGTATGGGCATAATGACCAGCGGAACTTACCTTCTAACTCTCTTTTATTCATAATTTCTCTTACAGGAAGTGCAGTTTTTCTCATTAAAGCAATTTTGCTGTGGTTTGCATTTGTAAGAGATTTAGTATTGATGGTAGAATCAATATATATATAAGCAGTCATAATTTCAGCCTGTTTTATATCAAATTCAGGCAGATAAGTAAGCTGTTCCTGGCTTGCATATTTTGCCATATATTCCTGACTTTCTGGAATGAAAAGCCTTAAAAATGGATATGCACCAAGTTTTATAATTTCTTTATACATTGCTTTTACAAGAGGTTCTGCCGATGTTTCTGCTTTTATCTGCACTACATCGCCTTTTGTTAAATTAAGGGAATGTTGTGTAATAAGTTTTGCTAATTTTTCTTCATAAGATATATACTGCATAAAATCTCCTTGCTGTGTTCTAATTTTATATTGAAAATATATAAATAATCATATATATTAAGTATACAATTAAGTCTGTTATGCAAAATTGTCAATGTTTTTATAAGGATAATACTTTCTTTTAACATTTTTTAAGAAGATTATAGTAAAATATGTATTATTTTTATTAATGTTTTATGAGTGCAGTTATGAAAAAGTATTTGATGATTATTTTTATTCTTTTAGTATCCTTACAATCATACGGTCAGGGTAGTAATAGTTTGGGCAGTATGCAGGTTATTACGCCAAAAGATTATTTCAATAAAGATAATATATCATATTATTTTGGGTATGACGGCATTAAAGCTTTAAAAATAGACAACAGTTCATTAATTATGGATAAACTAGCAGTCTTTTCAAATCATGGTTATGGTCATTTATCGCTCAGCAGTTTTTTAAATAGTGATTCTAAAGCTTTATATGAAGATGATGGCTCATTAGTTATATATAGAACTAACAGCGATTACAGCTGTCAAAATGATATAGGAAGTAACTGTTTATATTCGCCTGTATATATAAGGAAGATTAATAAAAAAAGTTTAACAGGCAGTATTTCGCTTTATAGGATAGATAATTCTATTCCACTTGAAGAAAAAGATACTATTAATTTTCCAATAGGTTCAGAGCTTTATTCTATTGTGGTAGAAGTTCCGGCTTATGATTTTAGCACATTTACAGATATGGAAAGTCTTGTATGTTCTAAAAATGAAGATAACTTATGTCGTGGAGTTATAAGTAACAGCGTATTAGATAAAACAGCATTATTTGAATTATCCTGTATGAAAGAAAAGGATAAAGAGTTTGTATTTTCAGATACTGGTGATGGTTTAGTGTATCAGTTTGATTTAATTGAAAATAAGCTTATTCCATATAATAAAGAATGTGTGCAGTCAATAGTGAATATTGATGATTTGCAGGGCTGCATAGAACAAGGGATGCCGCAGGGCAAAATAACACAGAGTAAACACCCGTCAGGCATTATTTACTGGGAGATTGATTATAAAAATCCTGCTGTGGATAATGTATTTTTTTGGGTTAATAACAGGGGGGAGCCATTTAAAGCTTATACTAACAGCAGGTTGGTTTATAATTTTAGTTTATTTAATAAAGATGCTGCTGATATAATAAGCAGGGTATTTATTAGTAAATTTGAATAGAGAGGTTTTATGAGAGAAAGGCATAGATCAAAGGAAACAAAAGAAAGGTTTAAAAAAGCATTTTTTGCTTTATATGCAGAAAAAAAAATTGAAAAAATTACAATTAAAGAGGTGGCAGAATTAGCAGGTTTTAATCGTGGTACTTTTTATTTATATTATAAAAGTATATATGATTTACTGCAAAAATCAGAGCAGGAGCTTCTTGATGATTTTGCTAAAATGTTAGATCTTAATGTTAAGTTTTATTTTGGTTTGATAGATGCACCAGATGAATCAATGCTGTCAAATTCTATAGAACATACTGAATATATCCGCATATTAAATAGTGAAAATGGTGACCCTCGTTTTAAATCTCGTATGAAAAATATTATAAAAGATGCTTATAGAAAACATATAAATCAGAATAATACTGTAGTAAGTAAAGTTGAATATCTGCTTGAATATGTTGTAGAAGCAAATATGTCTATTTTTCAATACTGGTTTATGAATAGAGATAAAGATTTTCCAAGAATTTCATTAAAAGATATTAGAGAGATTATTCAGTATGTAGACCAGAATGGTTTTAAAAAAGCCTTTGAAACATTTGCAGATAAGTAATTGAATATATTTTATATTATACAGCTTTCACATTATAAGTCATTTTGAGACTGATTTGTAAAGGCGAAAAAACTAATATTTTATATATTGCAGTAATGTATAATATATTTAAAACTATCTAGCTTTTTAGATACCTCGCCTT
>CAJUJZ010000109.1 GCA_910586745.1 uncultured Mucispirillum sp.
TTTTACAAGCATCTTATCGTCTCAAGGGAGTGTATTTATAGCAAAAGTATTTTATATTGTCAACATAAATTTTTATTCTTTTTAAAAAAAATTTTTATTTTGCTGATACAGTCTTAATATACTCATATGATGCTCTTAATAATTCTTCATCCTTTATCTTAGATGCCTGCATCTCTCTTTTTCTTTCTTGCAGTATTTTTCCTCTTATACTGTAAAGCTCTTTTAAAGCTTTCCTGTCATCTGTTTTAAACACTCTATATATATTTAACAGAATAAACTGTATAAATAATTTTTTAGAATGAAGATGAATAAAATTAAAAAGATACTTATTCCTGACTGAAAGATATTTTGTCATTAGAGATACTTTACTTGCAATTGTTCCACCCCATTTGTGCAGCGGGTGAGTATCCGGCTGATATAATATTTTATAGCCATGTTTTAATATTTTATACATTAAGTCAGTTTCTTCTAATAAATATGGTTCAAATAATTCACTTATACCGCAGACTTCATTAAATACATCTTTTCTGCATGCAAAATAAGCACCCTGCACACCAAATGATAAATATTCATTCAGTCCTTGTTTTATATCTTTATTTAATATATTGCTTGTAAATCTGAAAAAACCTCTTTTGAATTTCAGAAGCTTTATTCCGTCTATCTGCTGCCTGCTGTCATACTGATAACCTGCACAAGCAACAGCTCCTACACTGCTGTCTTTAAATAGTGGAACAATTTTTTCAAAGAAACCTTTTTCTATAATTACATCATTATCTAAAAATACTAAATATTTGCCGCTTGATTTGGATACTGCATAGTTCCTTGCAGAACATGCACCTTTTTTTGTATTCTTATATGGCTTTAAAATATCTGATGCAATACTTTCTAAATAAGCCATACTGCCATCTTCTGAGCCATCATCAACTATAACTATTTCTGCTTTATATGGTGTGCTTTCACACTCTTTTATAACTGATGATAAAAATTCATTAAAATATTTTCTACCGTTTAATGATGGAATTATCACTGATATATCCATAATGCTATTCCATAATCGTTATTTCATTATTATCATTTTTCTTATCACGCTCAACATTATGATTAAGCAAATATATACCAAAAAGTCTTATAATTTGTTTATTTTTCTTGATATTTATTTTAATAATCCATTTTCTTACTGCTGCAAGAAAATCTTTAAATATTCTTTTATTAAATAAGTATTTATAGTCTCTATATACCATATTTGAATCTTTAAAATAACTTTCTATTAACTCTGGATTATACTGAGTATGCTGAATAATAAATTTTTTCCATGAATATGCTCTGCTTTTTACAAATAAATCATCATCAAATATTTTTTTCTTCATAAAAGGCGAACCTTTCAATATAAATTTACGCCACTTCATATATACATGGTCATTACAGTCTATAAGACATTTTACTTTATAACCTTTATTGTAGAACTTTTTCATAAATGGTATTTCATAAGCATTCACTACATCATAAGGGCTGTTTTTTTTCTCTACACTTTCAATATGTGCTTTGAATATGTCTGAAGTATACGCTTTCTTTTTAAAAACTAAAAAGTAACTGTTTAAAAACCATTCTTTTGCTCTGTAATCATAATTTCTATTTATGCCGCATATATCCCATTCGCTGTCATTTTCCATTTTCTTAAAATATTTTTCAAAAGGAAAAAGAGGACCAAACATACTGTCATTTGCTAAAATAAGCTCATCATATTCTGACAGCTTATCCCAGCCTGTGATTTTAATTAATTCCTGCCATGAGCCAAAATCATATTTGCCATGATGACAGCAGTAACTTTCTTTAATATACGGCTTAATTTTCATCAGCTCACTTTCAGATGTTGTATTATCAGCCATATAATAAATATCTGCATATTCTGACAAGCATTTTAAATAGTATACAACATAATCCTGCACTATACCGTTTTTATTATAGGCAGCAAAAAGACATATTCGTTTCAATATAGCACCTTAATTCTTTTTAAAAATTCTTTTTATCTCTCTTTTTATTTTATAAAGAAATACATTTGGCTTTAGTATCTTATACTTTACTTTTTTAAGGTTTTCTGCATTTTCTATATAATACTTACGCATTTCATTATTTTTCATAAAATAAGCATATATTCTGCAGCCTGCTTTCTGGTTGATATCTGCACTTGTTAAGCCTAACCTATCAATACATTCTGCAAATTTATTACTAATAATATCAAGTTCATCACGGCTTAATTTAAAAATCATATCACTTTTTGCAGGGCTGTAAAGCAGGTTTGCAAGCTGGACACCGTAATATTTTTCTTTATTAATCTTTACTAGATATGAATGTATATCAAGCAGAACATCTAAATAATTATATATATATTTATCACGGGTATCCATTGTAGAACCGCTGCGGATTCTATATGCATAACAGTATTTATTTTCTACATAAGCTTTAGGTTCAACTGCTGCCACATATTTATACCAAAATGCCTCATCTTCAAATTTCAGCTTCTCTGGAAAAGTTAAATTATGTTTTTTAATATCTTCAAGCTTAAATATTTTGTTCCATGGAACACATAAGACTTTTGTAAAATTACTGCTGTTAAGTCTGCACAGTCCTTTTACACTTTTGCTTAAAGAATGGTTTGTTTTCCTGCTTCCATAATCTTCAGCAAATGAAAACACACTTATATCTGCATTATATTTTTCTAAATTATATACTGCATTTTTATAGCAGTCTATATCAAAAAGATAGTCATCACTGTCAACAAATGTAACATATTTCCCATCTGCTGCCTGTATGCCTGTGTTTCTTGCCCCCCCTTGAAACTTATTTTCTGTATGCTTTATATATTTTACTCTGCTATCTTTTGCTGCATATTCTTTTATGATTTCTGCACTTTTATCAGTCGAGCAGTCATCTACACATATTATCTCAATTTCTGAATAAGTCTGACTAATAATGCTTTCTAAACATTCTTTTAAATATAGGGCTGTATTATATACAGGAATAACAATACTTAACTTCTGCATATTATATTTATCTATTTTCCCATAATTTTTCTACTGCAGAATATGGGTCAAAGCCGCCTTGCAGCAGTTTTCTTATTTCATCTTCTTTAAATATTTCTTTTACTACTTTTTCTCTAACTACACCATAAGCCACATGAAGCTGCCTGTCTTCCATGCGTTTTCCCTTAATATTTTTATCAAAAAATTCTGCATGTTTACTAACAGCATTTACAACTTCATCAATTCCTTCATCTCTTGAAGCCACTGTTTTTAATACTTCCACATCCCAGCCAGTTATCTGATGTACCATTTCAAGCATCATTTCTAAATCTTTGACAGTTCTCTCAACCCCTTCTCTGTCTGCTTTATTAACTATAAATATATCTGCTATCTCAAAAATACCTGCTTTAATTGCCTGTATATCATCGCCAAGCCCAGGAACAGTTACAACGATACAAGTATCTGCAACCATTGCTATTTCCACTTCATCCTGACCTACACCAACAGTTTCTATAATGACTACATCTTTACCCATAGCATCCATTACTGCAACAATATCCATAGTAGATACTGATAAACCACCAAGATGTCCTCTTGTGCCGACACTGCGGATAAAAACGCCTTCATCTGTCGCATGGTCTGCCATTCTTATTCTATCTCCAAGAATAGCTCCCCCTGAAAATGGGCTTGTAGGGTCAATAGCTACAACACCTACTGTTTTGCCCATACTTCTGTATTTTGCAATAAGTTTATCTGTCATGGTAGATTTGCCAGCACCCGGTGCACCTGTTATGCCTATAATATGAGCATGACCTGTATGTTTCCAAACTTCTTTCATATATTCTTCATAACCTTCTGCCCTGTCATCAACCAGTCTCATAAGTCTTGCTGATGCACGCACATCTCCACTAAATACTTTATTGCAAAATTCATTCATAAAAACCACCTTATAAAAAAATGGGAGCAGTTTTTATATGCCCCCTAATACATGAAAAATATATTTTCTTATTATGCTATGCTTTTTGGTTTAACATTTTCTTCTAAAAATTTAACTGTTTCATCAGTTGGAGTTCCTGGTGTAAAAATATGAGCAACACCAGCATCTAATAAACCAGGAATATCAGTTTCTGGTATAACACCGCCGCCAAATACCACTATATCTGATGCATTTTTTTCTTTTAAAAGTTCAATAATCCTAGGAAATACTGTGTTATGAGCACCTGAAAGGATAGATAAGCCGATAGCATCAACATCTTCCTGAACAGCTGTTGCAACAATTGCTTCAGGTGTCTGACGAAGACCTGTGTAAATAACTTCATAACCAGCATCTCTTAATGAGCGGGCAACAACTTTTGCACCTCTGTCATGGCCATCAAGACCTGGTTTTGCGATTAATACTCTTATTTTAGACATTGCATTGACCTCCGGAAAAGAAATTCCTTAATACTATATAGAATGTCCCATTGTGCTTAAATTGTCAATAGTTTATTATTAAAAATAATTATTGTGTAAAATCTAAAATATACTACAGTGCCATAGGCTGTTACCATTTATTTATATGATTTCCTGCAGTATAATTTTTTAATTTATTCATATAACATATATTATTATTTGCTATAATATTTTTTATTAATAAGAAAAAAATATTATGTCCGTATTTTATCAATTATCCTGCAAAAAATGTTTTAATCTGCCTGATTACACGCTTAATTTCATGTTTTGTCTTATTCACTATATTCTGCCTGCGTTTATATAATACAATAGAATCTAAATATAATCTGCGGGTGTAATTATCCTTAATACAGTATGCAAAAACTTTCATTTTTAATATATCATTAACTTCTTCCGACTTAAGCTGTATTTTATTAATCCAGTTTGTAAAATGCTCCACCATATATGCATGAGATTCTTCTGAATACCGGTCCAGCAAATCACTTATTACATTAAGCCAGTCAATTATTTTATCTCTATATTCTTCTGCTGCATTTTGTTCTACTAACCAGTCGTAAGTTCTGTTCATTGTTTCAAAAAACGCTGCAGCAGATGATGGATCATTCATAACAGAGCCTTTTCTAAACTCTCTGTACATATAAAAATATTTATTTATTATTTTACCTTCAGGCTTAACTTTAGCTACATACTTATACCACATTTCCAAATCAACATATTTTGTCTTTTCCGGAAAAGCTAAACCATTATCAATAAAATCTGATTTTTTAAAAACTTTATTCCAGATATTTACACCAATGATATTCATTGTGCTGCCATAAAACTTGACTATCTTTTCAGTTTTTTTCTTAAAAATATTTCTTACTGATTTATCTGAATCATTAAGAGCCTGCACTAAAAAACCGACAACATTAATATTATGTTTTTCAAACTGCTCCATTACTTCCTTATAACAGTTTTTATCAATTATATAGTCATCGCTGTCTACAAATGTAAAATACTTTCCTTTTGATACAGCAAGCGCACTATTAGCTGCTCCACCGTAGCCCTTATTTACTTCATGGTTTACATATACTATATTGCTGTATTTACTAACATATTCTTCTATAATATCGTGAGAATTATCAGGCGAGCAGTCATTTACTACAATAATTTCAATCTCTTTAAATGTCTGGCATACTAAACTGTCTAAACACTGCCTTAAATACTGTGCTGTATTATATACAGGCACTATTATGCTTAATTCTACATTATTTACCATAAATCTCTATCCTTTATTTTTCTACTGCTTCTAGTTTTATTATGCGTATAAATTTAAAAATTTTTATATATATTTTATTATTTACTGCACCACTTACTTTTATTTTACCAGCTGGTATAAAAGAAAATAATTTAATAGTATATAAATTTTCTATTTTTTTAACACTTTCTTCTTCTTTTTTATAGTCATCTTTAAAAGGCGTTTTTTTAAGATAATAAAACCATAAATCATACTGTGGTATTGGCGGATTGTGTGCTACCCATGGTTTCTGACCTGCATAATGGACTATTGCAGGCCTCATCATCGCATCTTCTAATTCCCCATTAGGATAATATTCATCATACCAGCCTTTCTGTTTTAAATAATTTTTCCATGTTGGTATTGAAACATATTCATAGGAAAAGTTAGTATAGTGTCCGTCACATGCAATATTCATAATATCCTGCTCATTCCATGTTAATATTAATGATTTATCATTCATTATTTCCATAACTTTATTTGCAAAATTATCCTGACGCATTTTTTTTAAATTCATAACCCAGAGACCTGCACCAAAATAATTTGACCTGATTTTTTCAGGAATATGCATAATAAGATGTTCCATAAACTTAGGATGCCTGAATGCTGCTAGATATGTATCATCATCTAATTCAATATCATAAAGAGCACTTATATCCCGCATTACTACAATATCCACATCAGAATATATGATTTTATCATATTGCTTAAATTCATCAATAAGCATAGCTATACATCTGTATAAGCCTTCCCTCGTTAGTATTAAATCATCTATCTGTCTTGTAAATTTTTCATGGAAATCTATTTTAAATCTGTCTTTAAGTGAAAAAATATGCAAGGAACAGTTTTTAAAATTATCTGCAATATCATGCAGTTTTTTCTTATTTTCTTCACTGATATTATCACTTATAACATAAAGTTCATAAAATACACTTTTATGTGCTGTATAAAGCAGTGAATAAAGAGTTACTCCGCATTGAGCAGAATAACTGTTATCAAAAGAAAAAAATACTGGTATTTTCTGCATATTATTCCCCATAATTTTTTTGTTTAATAGTATCATACCATAATTTCATTAGTCAATATCATTTGCTTTCGTTATGCTGTAATATTATCTATTTACATTAATTATTATAGTTGGTATAATGCAGATAATTCATATTCTTGAGGTGTGTATGTCTAAATTTTCTGACTGGATGCGTAAAAAACTTTGTAAAGAGCATAAAAAATATACTCACAAAAATTACGGCAGAATATATCCACCATTATATAATATGTATTACCCTTTTACTGACAGGCAGCCTGATGTGTATAATGAATTTGGTGAAAAACTTGAAACATATTTTATTAGGGATATACATTATGCTCATGACCCATACAGACGCTCAAGATATTTTCAGTTTGACAGGTATAATTTTACTCTTGATACACATTTTTATACCCATGAAACTCTGCTTGAAACATATAAAGGTATAAGTACATGCAAAAGAAGATATGGAATGTTTGTTGAATCAGAAACTATCGTGCCTTTTACTTATAATATTTTTGATGAAAATCCTGGTCTCGAAAAAGATTTTGATTTAATTTTTACTTTTTCTGCCAGGCTTTTAGATAAACTGCCTAATGCAAGATTTGTTCCTTTCTGTGCTGCTCCATTTAATGCATTTAAATG
>CAJUJZ010000110.1 GCA_910586745.1 uncultured Mucispirillum sp.
ATTCTAAATATAAGATAATAGCTATACATAGTTCTATATATTATAATTTCCTGCCCGTCTTACCCATTGAATCTTGCCTTATATTTAATGAATAGTAGGCACTATATTCTTTTCTTACACTATAGTCACTTTTGCGAAACTTCACTATTCCTTGATTAATTTCTTGGTATATCGTGCTTTTAGCCCTGCATAATATCTTAGCTGTTTTCAACACGCTAACTTTGGCTTTCAACAGACTTTCTAATTTATAACACTCAAATGCATTTAAGTGTTTATTTTTACGACTTTTTGGTGTAGTATCCATTTGTGGTTGTTACCTCTCTTACTTTATTTTTTGGCTAAAAATATTATTTTATTTAAAGAGTTTTAACAACCACTTTTTTATTTATTCACTTTTTCGTAATCATTTTTAGAATTTACAAATATAATACATTTTTTTGAAATATCAAAAATATTTTCTATACATATAACAATACCTTGTTTTTCTATATGTTTTAAAGTATTTCCATATTCATCTTCTATTTTAAGATAAATAAATATAGGCTTTAATGTTTAATGTTTAATGTTTTATTTTTTACATATTGCTCAGCTTCTTTTTTTATATCTTTCAAGCTGGTTTCCATATTCCTTAAATTTACCTTATCTTCTATTATTATAAAATATTCATCGTTTACTTTAATATCTATATCAACCTTATTCCACTGTCTTTCTACTTTAACTTTGTTGATTTCTACATTTTCACTAATTAAAAAATTCAAAAATTCTCTTGATAAATCCTGTAATTTGCCAGCATCACTCCCACTATCTCCCCATTCAAAGAGCCATGTAAGCAAAATATCCTGTGTTAATTCATTTGTTACTATTTCAAATAAGTTTGGTAAGCTTATAATATTACGCCCTATACATTTATGTATAATTCATTATACTATAGTACCTTAAAAAATTTATCAATTTACTAAAATAATAATGCGATAGAGAATGTCTTATGATATAATAAAGAAAATCTTACTTCTGTAGCTTTTTAAGACCTTCTCTTATGCGTGATGAGTTACATTCACCATGGTCGTTATCTGTATGGTGGCATGGCTCTGGGTGTATTGTAACATCTGCACCAGATATTTCTTTGGATATAGAGTTTTCTATTACATCTGTGATTTGATGTACTTCATTAAGAGTCAGTTTCCTGCACAGTGTTAAGTGCATATCTATAAAAATCTCATTACCTGCACTTCGTGTACGAAGCTTGTGGAAATCAAGATGATAGTTGCCAAAGCTGTCTAATACTTTTAAAAGCTTATTATACGCTTCTTCTTCAATACTGGAATCAAGCAGCTGTTTTGACACCTGCAGGCTTAATTTAACAGCAGAAAACATAATATATACTGCAACAACAGCTGCAACGATAGAGTCTATTACTGTCCAGCCTGTAAATTTTATAATAAAAAGAGCAGCAAGAATACCTATATTTGTATATAGGTCTATAGAATAGTGCATTGCATCAGCTTCTAAAACTGATGATTTTTCCTTTTTTGCCATATATCTTAAATATATAGTTAAAAATACAGTTGCTGCAATAGATATACCCATTACAACAAAACCTGCACCTGATACTTCTGGGTGTTCATTATGGACAAATTTATTCCATGCAGAAAGAAGTATAAAAAGCCCTGATGCAAAAATGATTATAGACTGAATAAATGTTGCCATAGCTTCATATTTGCCGTGTCCATACTGGTGACCTGTATCTGCCGGTTCTTCTGCTTTTTTGATAGCAATAAAGTTAAAAAATGATGCAGCAATATCTAAAATAGAATCTACTGCAGAAGAAATAATAGATAATGAACCTGTAAAAAAACCAACTGCTGCTTTTGATACTGCAAGACAAAATGCCACAGTCATAGCCACTTTTGTTGCTTTTGTTTTGCTGCCCTTTTGGGCATATTCATCAGTTTTCATTATCATTTTCCTTTTTATCTGTATCATTGCTGTCTTTTTCAAACCACTTTGGCTTAAACCAGATACTGAATATTCCTATTAATACTATCATAGAGGCTATAGCAGTAAAATAAAAGAATATAAATAAAAGAAGCAGTGACCTTATGAATATTGAAACCTGAAATTTTTCAAATAGCTTGTTTACTACCTGCAGACCTTGGAAAAAATATAATAATGCAAATAATGCAAGCACATTATATGATACATATTTTAAACCCTCATTTGGTGCAAGTATTAAAAAACCGCCTAATATTAATACCCATACTAAATTATCAGGCAGTCTGAATTCTCTTATTGTAACAGCATTATCCCTGAAAACTGGCTTCATTCTGTCACACATATATGTAATTAATATAAATACAGAAGAAAATGCCGCAGGCATCATATAAACAGTCTGTTTTGCTACTGTTTCTTTATTTAATATAAGGTATGAAAGCATATCTGCATAATAATCCGATATCTGCATTGTTTCTTTCATTTTGATTAATGTGTCAATAATGCTTACCTGAATAATATTGGCAACTGCTGAAACTGCACCATTTCGTATATCTGCAAAGAATACAAGTAATGCACCTGTTAATAATGCAGGCAGTGCAGCAGAAAGCACTACCGGTATATATAACGGTTTATTATTTGCCCTGTTTTTATAAAGGAAAAATACAGGAATAAAAATTGTGACAATGTATACAGGCATCCACCATATTTTAAGGTTCTCACTGTTTAATAAAAGCCCAGTTTTTTCAATCATACTCCCAGCACTTGGAAGAATAAAAAATAATCCTGTAAAAATGGTATATATAACAGCTGATATTATGTCTGATTTTCTAGTTCTTTCACTGGATTCAAGATATGCAAGCAGAGCAACGCCTGCAGCAATATATAAAAATATACCAAAAACTGCAAAATAAGTTTTTGATGATATTTGTATCATATAAAATGTTAAAAAACTTAAAATAGGATAAAGTTGAATTGATTTACTCATTGACTGCCACAATATAATATTAATTAAGCTGGCATAAAGCCAGCTTATATATTAAAAAGTAATTATTTATTAAGAGTGAATGGAACAAGTGCAATAATTCTTGCAGTTTTAATTGCTGCAGCTAAGTTCCTTTGGTGTTTAGCACAAGTTCCTGTTAATCTTCTAGGCATAATTTTGCCTCTTTCTGTGATAAACTGGCGTAAAAGTTTTGCATCTTTATAATCAATATCTATTTTGTCTACACAAAAACGGCAGACTTTTTTCTTTTGAAATCTTTTTTTAATAACAGCCATAACTGTCCTCCGTTGTATTTAAGCTAAATTTAAAAAGGTACATCTTCGTCACGAATCATACTATCGTCAGCAGGCATTTTTAAATCATCTTTATCTACCATGCTTTCATCAAAATCTACCCTGTCTTTGCGTCCTCCCATCATTTGGAAAGACTCAACTATGACTTCATGCTTACTGCGTTTTTGACCTTCCTGCTCCCACTGTCTGAAAGATAATCTGCCTTCAACTAAAAGTGGTGTGCCTTTAGTAACATACATACCCATAGTTTCTGCCTGTTTGCCGTAAACCACAATATCTATAAACATAACTTCTTCTTTATCTTTATATCTGCGATTAGTAGCGATACCAGTTGTTGCAACTACTGTTGCACTGCCTGGAAGGTTTCTAACATCTGGTGTTCTCGTAACATTACCTAATAAAACTACTTTGTTATAAGAAGCCATAATTTACTCCCTGCTGGAAACTATTTTTCTTCGTTTTCAGCCAGACCAGAAATTTCTTCTGACAGCATTTCGTCAGCTTCTTCTTCGTTTTCGTTTTTTGGTCTACTCACCTTTTCACCGGCTGGACGCTCTTTACGAACTGGCTCTTTGCGTGGGTTTTGTTTAAATCTTTTTTCGTCAAGCATAACTATAACATAACGAATAATATTTTCATTAAATTGGAAACGCTTTTCTAACTCGTCATTATTGTAGTTAGTATCTGCTTTGAATTGAATTAAAACATAATAACCTTCATTATGTTTTTCAATAGGATAAGCAAGTGCCTGCCTGCCCCATACATCAACTTTCACGATTTCACCACCATTAGAAGTGATGTTTTCCTTGTAAAACTCAATGTGTTTTTCTTGTTCTTCAGCCGATAATTCTGGCTTCAGAATAAAAATTGTTTCATATGTCCTCATTAGGACCTCCCTTTCGGTTTTTAGCCACAGGTCTAAAATTATCCTGCAGCAAGAGTGAACTGTATTTTTATCAATTTATTATAATATAGTCAAGTAAAAAATAGCAGTAAATATGTATTTTTTTTAAATATTTTATATTTTGCTTGTTTTATTTTCTTTTTTGCTTATAACTATACTACATGGAAGAAAAAGATTATATTAATGATATAGATAATGAAAGAGCAGATACAGCATGTGCAAGGCTTTCTGAAAAAAGCAGGTCACTTATTATAAGCCTTTTTGAAAAAGGTTTTATTTTAGTTAATAATAAACCGGTTAAAAAATCAGCTAAATTAAAAGCCGGGGATAAAATACACATTACTTTTCCTGATGAAGAACTGCCTGATCTTACACCCCAGTATATTCCTTTTGATATTATTTTAGATAAAGAAAACTATGCAGTAATTAATAAACCTGCAGGCTTAACAGTGCATCCTGCACCTGGAAACTATGACAATACTCTTGTAAATGCCCTGCTTTATACATTTATTATAGAAGATAAAGATAACGACTTTCGCCCAGGAATTGTGCATCGTCTTGATAAAGATACATCAGGGCTTATGATAATAGCTAAAAATACAGAATACAGAATGAAACTCTCAGAGCTTTTCTTAAACAGAAATATTACTAAAAAATATATGGCAATATGTCAGGGAATACCTGCATTTTTAGAAAAAAGAATAGAAGCCCCTATTGGCAGAGATAAATACAACAGGCAGAAAATGGCAGTAAGAGATGATGGCAAAATGGCACTAAGTCATTTTAAAGTTATAGAAAAGTATAAAGGAGCCTTTTTAGCAGAAGTCACTATATTTACAGGAAGAACTCACCAAATAAGAGTTCATGCTGCAAGTATGGGGCATGCATTAATAGGTGACAGTCTTTATGGCGGCAAAGAACTATATGGTTTTAAGCGTCAGGCACTTCATTCTGCATTTTTAGAATTTAGGGAGCCTTATACAGATGAACTTATATCTATTTCTTTACAACTGCCAGAAGATATGGTATCGTTGCAGAGAAATTTAAAGCAGGAGTGTTGATATGGATAAACTTCATGCAGGTATTGAGGAATACTTAGCAGGTGATTTACATAAAGCAATAAGACTCTTAACTGAACATATAAATGAACAGGGTTACGATACTGCTGCAGCATATTACCATATTGGGCTTTGCTACAGCGACTTAAACCAAATGACTCCTGCATGCCAGAACTTTGCAAAAGCTGCAGAAATCGCACCAGATAAATCTATGTACCTTTACAAACTGGGGCTTTCTTATTTCCGCCTTATGACTCTTGATAAAGCAGCTGATGCCCTTAAAAAAACAATAGATTTAAACCCAGAGCATCAGCGTTCAAGATTTTTATTAGGTCAGGTATATTTCCAACAGGGGCTTATGAATGAGGCAGAAGCAACATTTTCTGATGTACTTTCAAAAAGTCCTGATTTTGCTGATGCTTATTATCATAGGGCATTAACAAGGTATCAGCTTTCAAAAGATGATGAAGCACTGCAGGACTTACACAAGGCAATAGAAATAAACCCAGATTATAATGAAGCTCTGCTTGAAGCTGCCAAAATTAACTTTGAAAACTCTAATTTTGAACAGGCAGCAATAGACTGCAGAAAAATATATGAAAAAGGATACAGAAATTTCTCTTTTGTAAAATATTATTTAACTGTACTTTTAAAAGCCTGCAAAAAAGAAGAATTTGACAATTTAAAAGCAGAAGCCTCTATACTTTTTCCTAACAATATGGACATAGAAAACATAAAATAATACTGGAGCAGCAGATGAAATTTAACGAAATTGATTTTAATCTTAAAAATATTGTAATATTTGCATCAACAATAGTAATACTATTACTGCTTTATGCAACAAGAAATATACTTATATTATTTATTGTGTCAGTTTTAATTGCCTATCTTTTAAATCCACTTGTGGAAATATTTGTCCGTCTGCATATACCTAGATTTTTAAGTGTTCTGCTGCTTGTTTTAATTTTACTGCTTATTGTTATAGTGCTTGTTGCTGTTATTGTTCCTGCTATGATAAAAGATATTACATACATTATTACCCATACACCCCAGTATATTAATAACATTTTCACATGGCTTGAAGATACTTTTACAAAATTTAATATTCAGTCATCATTTGATTTAGAAACAAGTAAAAACTATGTTACAGAAAGACTTGGTGTTATTTCAAAATATATTTTAAATACACTTTCTTCTGCTGCAGTTTCTGTAAAAAATATTGCAGGTGTTTTAGTAAACATTTTTATTGTACCTGTGCTTGTTTTCTTTTTACTTACAGACTTCCCTGATTTTAAAAATTTTACAAATAAACTTGTTGAGAGATTTAGTATGCAAAAAATAGTTGAACATTTATCACAGTTTGAATCATTAATTGGTAAATATTTCAGAGGTATGTTCCTTGTTGGCCTTATTCTTTCATGCCTTTATGGACTTGTGCTTTTTATTGTTGGTGTAAAAGGCTGGCTTTTCTTTGGTATGCTTACAGGCTTTGGAGCTATGATACCTTATGTTGGCTTTACAATAGGCTTAATCAGCTCAGTTATTGCTGCAATATATACATTCCATGACTTTATTCACCCACTTTATACTGTAATAGGTTTTGTTATAGTGCAGGTGCTTGAAAGTATGGTAATCACTCCAAAAATAGTTGGTGACAGCTTAGGAATAAGCCCTGTTGTAGTTATTGTAGGCTTAATGATAGGTGGTGCATTAGCAGGTTTTTTGGGTATGATTATTGCACTGCCTATTGCGGCATTTATTAAAATATTAATAGATACTTATGTATTTAAAAAGCCTATGCCGCAAATGCAGAATAAGACTGATAAAAAAGAAAAAACAAAATAAGCAAAGCTCAGACTGTCAAAAAAATCATTAATCGTTTTTTAATTTAAAATAATTAATATTTGTTATATTAAAAGTTAATTTAATGAACTAAACTTATAGCAAGTATCTAAGTTTAGTCCTCATTGCAGCCTAATGAAATATGACGAGCATTATTAGACTGGCA
>CAJUJZ010000111.1:0-760 GCA_910586745.1 uncultured Mucispirillum sp.
TATTTTTGCTAAGATTTTTTTAAAAAATCCATTTACTTCATTTTCAAATCTATTTGCAGGGAACATACATACAAATAAATTCTTTTTTGCTCTGCCTATATGTTTGCTTAAAAACATAAAATTTACAAACAAATCATATTTCTTAGTTTCCTTTTCAATTTTAAATTTGTTTTTTATTTTATCAATAAGTTTATTAGATGAAATAACATCTATTTTTCTTATTTTTGTTTTAATAAGTGATATATCAAATCTTTTGTTTAATTTATCAATAGTAACATAATCATCAGCATAAATATCTATATTATTAAAATTATGTACAAGGATATCTATTTCAACATCTCCATAATATTCTTCCATAAAAGCACATAATAAACCCATATGTTTTTCACCACCACCAAGTGTTGGTATATATGGGTTTAACACACATATTTTTTTAGTCATTATCTCCCCGCCATTTTTATATATATTTTATAAAGTATTTTTATTATTATATTTGAAGTAAATCCTCTGTATATATTCAGCTCATGTTCCTGCTGATTTTTTATATTTTTCAGCTCGCCAATTATTTCTTTTTGGTCATAAATATAATTTGTATGCTGTTCTATTATTTCTCGCTGTTCGCATATATAGTTCTCTTTCTGCTCGATTATGCCGTTTAACTCTCTTGCACTATCTTCTAAACCAACTATTTTCTCACGCTGTTCACATATATAGTTCTCTTTCTGCTCGATTATGCCGTTTAACTCTCTTGCACTATCTT
>CAJUJZ010000111.1:860-7212 GCA_910586745.1 uncultured Mucispirillum sp.
AACCAACTATTTTCTCACGCTGTTCACATATATAGTTCTCTTTCTGCTCGATTATATATGCAGGGTCTTTTAGTGCATTCTGTAAACTATTTACAAGGTGTTTTAATGAATAATATTTGTTTGCATAATCTGCTATATAATTATTTTGGATAGATGGCAGCTCTATATCACTGCATACAGCAATATTAATTTCTGCATCATATTGGTTATGTTCTTTTACTACTGTAAACTCATTAATATTACTTATTTGTTTTAATTTATCATCTATTATATATGAAGTAGCAAGCATTCCCTGATAATACATATTAATATTTTTAAAATATTTTTTTAAAATGGCAGAAAATTCTTCTTCATATAATTCTTTAACATGATATATGTTTTTAAAGCCTGCCATATCACTGTAATATAGTTTATCAGGTGACGATATGATTAAAAATCCGTCTTTTTTTAAGACTCTTTTTATTTCATTTAAAAATTGTATTTGCAAATCTTCCGATACATGTTCTATTGTTTCAAAGGAAATTATTATATCAAAGGATTCATTGTCAAATGGGATATCTGCAACACTGCCTGTATGAAATGACAGATTATCTCTCTTATATTTATTTTTTGCATGAAGCACAGCTTCTTCTGATATATCAACACCACAGACTGATGATGCCACTTCAGCTAACATGTCAGAGCCGTAACCTTCTCCACAGGCAATATCTAATACTTTTTTATTTTTGCATAAATCTTTTGCAACAATATACCTTTGTATATGCTGCATAAAAATTTCGCTGTTATTATCATCATTAGGAATATATCTTTCACCTGTAAATTCTAAATCATACTGATTGTCTTTTTTATCTTCCATATTCATCCTCAAAGCGTATTATATCGTCCTCACATAAGTAACTGCCAATTTGGACTTCAATTACTTCTAATATTGTTTTTCCTCTGTTTTCTAATCTATGTTTTTCACCAGCAGAAATATAAACAGATTCTCCTGATTTTACAATATAATCAACATCTTCTTTTACAATAGTGCCTGTTCCACTTACAACAACCCAGTGCTCACTTCTGTGATAATGCATTTGGTAGCTTAATTTTTTACCAGGCAGCACTGTTAACCGTTTTATTTTATAACACACACCTTCTTCCAAAACAGTATAACTGCCCCATGGCCTGTATGCAGTAACATGGATATCAGCTCTTTCATCATTTTTTTCTTTTAACTGTTTTACTATAGATGTAATATGTTCTGTTTCATCTTTATTGCATATTAATAATGCATCTGGCTGGTCTATAACTATTACATTATCAATTCCAATACATCCTATTGCCTTATTATTTTCTGTATATACAAGATTATCCTGAGAATCAATAAAAACTGCATTATTATCAAAATATATATTTCCACTGGTATCTTTGTGTTCCTTATAGTGATTATAGAAAGACTGAAATTCATTCATTTCATTAATATTTATATTAATTGCAGCTGCATTTAAATTATTTATTTTTTCCAGCAGACCATGCTCCAGAGTATCATTAACATCTAATTTATATGCAGCATCTATTTCATTTTTTCCCAGTAATTCTGCCAGTTCAGGATAAAACTCATTAAGAACTTTTTTATATGCAGATATTTCTGTATAAAGCATACCACTGTTGCATAAATAACCTTTCTTTAATAAATCATATCCCTGCTCTTTACCGGGTTTTTCTATAAATTTACAGTTATCTTTTTTAATCTGTAAATAACCATATTTAGATAATATATTATCTGCTTTTACTCCAAATAAAGTTAATGAATTATCTGCACCACATTCTTTTACTGCATTTAATATTTCTGTATAATTATCAAAAATATTATTTGAAGAAATAATAAGGATATCTGTATTTTCTTTTATAGAATATATACCAAGCGAAACAGCATGAAGTGTATTTTTAAAATTAGGCTCTAAAATTATATTTTCATTTGGTATATCAATATTGATTTCTTTTAATTGCCCATAAACAAAATACTTATATTCTTTATTAGTTACAATAATAATATCTAATGAATTAAATATTTTTGAAACACTTAACATGGTTTTTTGAAAAGGAGATAATTCCATTCCTCTTACTTTTACAAACTGTGTTGGATTATATGTTCTGCTTACCGGCCACAGCCTTGAACCTGTGCCGCCAGCTAATATAAGTAATTTCATATAATTTTTTTCTCCACATAATGTATATATTTACCACATTCTACTTTATTGTATATAGTAAAAATTCACATTTTCCAAATTCTTCGCTTTCGGTCTAACCACTTTTTTTGATTCCTGCCTATTCAGTCGGAAAAAAGTGTCCTCGCAAAAAAACGCTCGTCAGAACTTCATATAAGAGCAGGGAAGCAAAGCGACACAAGCATTTTCCGACGAATAGGCAGGAAAAAGAAATGCGTAGCTGGAACTGCACCACCCTGAACGAAAGCATAGACGAATTTATTTTGGCTATGCATAGTTTAAAAAATTCACGGATGAATTTTTTAATAAAAGTTTAATAAGTTTCTTCACCTAAAAAAAGCAGGCTCTGAATGACACAAACATTAATAATTAATAAATACAATTTACCATATACTACAAATATTGTTCTTTATTTTGATTTTTTAATTCCTGTAATACTTTTTTAATATCCTGACTTTTATTTTTACTGCAGATAAGTAAAGCGTCATCTGTATCCACTATTACAATATCCTCCAGCCCTGCAGCTGCAATAAGCTTTTTACTGCCTATAATTGTAATATTTTTACTGTCCACATTGACAGCATTACCACTGATAACATTTCCATTTTCATCTTTATCCATTATTCTATCAATAGATAACCAGCTTCCAACATCATCCCAGCCAAAATCAGATGGTATTGTATAAATAGGACTTGTTTTTTCCATTATGCCATAATCTATTGATTCAGAAGGAAATGCACTAAATATTTCATTTAATACATCTTCATATTTATCAGTTCCAAAAGCATCAGAAATATTTTTTACTCCAAGATATATTTCAGGCATTAATTCCTTAAATTTATCAAGAATTACTGATGTCTGCCATACAAACATACCACTGTTCCATAGATATGAACCAACAGCTACATATTCTTCAGCTTTTTGAAGATTTGGTTTCTCAACAAATTTTTCAACTTTACAGCATCCATCTTCATAATCTGATTTGCTGTATTTTATATAGCCGTAGCCAGTTTCGGCATACTGTGGAGCAATACCCAGTGTAATCAGATTACTGCCTGAAGAAGCTTTATTAACTGCAGTATTTAATATTTCATAAAATTTTTTCTGGTCTGCAATTAAATGGTCGCTGGCTAAAGAAACCATTATAGAATTTCCATAAATTTTCTCAATAATAGATGCAGCCAATGCTAAACAAGGTGCTGTATTTCTCCCAGCAGGTTCACATATAATATTTCTTTCTGGTAAATTTAAAATCTGCTCTGATACTAAATTCTTATATTTTTTATTAGTAACTATAAATATATTTTCTATATCAATAACAGGCAGCATTCTTTCTACTGTCAACTGTATCATTGTTTTGTCATTATTACCAATCTTTAAAAATTGTTTTGGCAGAGCCTGTCTGCTTTTTGGCCAAAAGCGTTCACCTACACCACCAGCCATAATAACTGCACAAATTCGCATTTGAACAAACACCTATTTGTTAAATTTATTATATACTAACATGTAATATTTATATTTTTCATGGACTTCTTTACAGTTTCCAATCATTTCTATTTTGCCATTTTTTATCCAAATAGATTTATCACAGAACTCTTCAATCTGCTCAGTAGAATGTGATACAATGATAATTGTAACGCCTTTCTGTTTAATTTCCCTTAATTTATTAAAGCATTTTTCCTGAAAAGCTATATCCCCAACAGCTAATACTTCATCTATTAAAAGTATATCAGCATTTATATTTATTGCAATAGCAAAAGCCAGCCTTATATACATACCACTTGAATATGTTCTAACAGGGTTATCAATAAACTCTTCCAGCTCTGCAAAGCTGATAATATCATTCAACTTCTCATCAATTTCCTTTCTGGAAAGACCAAAAATTGATGCATTAATATATATATTTTCTCTACCGCTCATATCTGGATGGAAACCTGCACCAAGCTCTAATAAAGCAGCAACCCTGCCAAATAATTTTATCTCACCTTTATTTGGATAAATAATTCGTGTTAATAATTTCAGCAGGGTACTTTTACCAGAACCATTTTTACCCACAATGCCTACAGATTCACCTTTTAAAATTTCCAGATTAATATCCTGTAATATCCAGCGTTCTTCAAACCTATTGCGTTTCCAGAATAATATTTTATCTTTTAGCGTATATGCTTTATCATGATATATTTTATATTTTTTATAAACATTTGATAAATATATAGCAATATCTTTCATAAATTCTCCGCAAAGCCTTTTTTAAGCTTTCCAAACATCAAAAACCCTAAAGCCATAAGAATTACACCATATAAAAATGCTTTTAATATTACAATAATATCTGGTGCAGTATTATAAAACAAAATATCTCTGTATGCAACAATGATGTTTGTCATAGGGTTAAATTCAAATAAATACTGATACTGTTTCGGCACCATAGATAAAGGATATAAAACTGGTGTCAGAAACTGCCATGCAAATACCAGTATGTTTAATATATGTGACAAATCTCTTATATATACTGTTAATGAAGCAACAATTAATGTAACACCAAGCACTATGACATATTCTGTAATAAAAAGTAATGGTAAATATAACCAGTTTACATATACATGGTTATCACCATAAATTAATACTGCTCCAATTACTATAATGAAACTATAAAGCATATTAATAAAATTACTATTTACAACAGCTATTGGCAAAACTTCTCGTGGAAAATATATTTTACATACTAAGTTGCTGTTATCAATTATGCAGTTTGAGCCATTAACAATACTGCTGGATAGAAATATCCATGGAATTAATGCAACAAATAAAAAAAGACCATATTTTTCTATCCCCATTCGCATAATAACTGAAAATACTATTGAATACACAAGTAATTGCAGCAGCGGGTTTATAAAAGTCCATAAAAAACCAAGTACAGACCCTTTATATCTGCCATGCAAATCCCTATACACTAAACTAGAAATCATAGCCCTGTATTGCCATATTTCTTTTAATATCATATACTAACTCCAATATTATATTTTAGCGAATTATATACCTGTAAATTAAATCCTAACTCTTGTGAAATAAATAAGCTGACTGTATAATATCATATAAACTATTATATGATATATCCCAGCCAAGTATATCTTTTGCTTTTTTATTTGATGCTATAAGCATTGCAGCATCTCCTTCTCGTCTGCCGCAGATTTCCTTATTTATTTCCTGCCCTGTTACTTGTTCACACACATTTATTACTTCTTTAACAGAGTAACCATATCCAGTTCCTAAGTTTATTGTCTCACTTTTACCACCTGCTCTTAAATAATTTAATGCCAGATAATGAGCACAGGCTAAGTCATAAACATGAATATAATCTCTTACACATGTGCCATCTTGAGTATCATAGTCTATACCGTTAATATATATTTTTTCTCTTTTTCCAAGAGGAACTTGAAGTATTAAAGGAATAAGATGAGTTTCCGGGTTATGTTTTTCACCGCTTCCGCCCCAGGCTCCACACGCATTAAAATATCTTAATACTACGAAGCGGACATTGTATGACGCTTCAAAAGAAGAAAGTATGTTTTCTATAAAAAATTTACTCATTCCATAAGGGTTGACTGGATTTAATGAATGATTTTCGTCTATTGGAATATATTTTGCTTCTCCATATACAGCTGCAGTAGATGAAAAAACTATTTTTAATACACCATTATCTTTTAATGTATTAAATAAAATAAGAGATTTTGATGTATTATTTTCAAAATATTTATATGGATTCTGTATAGATTCTGCCACATCTATGAAAGCAGCAAAATGCAGGCATGCTTCTATATTATGTTTTTTTACTATTTCAGTGACTAATGCAGTATCAGCCACATCACCTTTGTAAAAAACAGCTCCACTGGGTACATCTTCAATGCTGGATGAAACAAGACTGTCTAAAATAACTACCTGCTCACCCTGTTCTATTAAATATCTTGCAGTTGTGCTGCCAACATAGCCTGCACCACCAGTCAATAATATCATAATTATCTAACCCCCCCCCAACACTTCATCAACAATATTTATTTTAATATCAAAAACAATTTCCAAGTTATAAGATTTGAACTTACCCAAAAATTTTGAACTAAGCCACTAAATAAATTTCTTTTTCCTGT
>CAJUJZ010000112.1 GCA_910586745.1 uncultured Mucispirillum sp.
AAAATAAAACTTATAAATAATGGAAATAATATGAATCAAGAAGTTTATCAAACCATAAAATAGTTAACCGATAAATATGCAAATGATTTAACAAAACAAATAGATGTTAGAATTAATGAAATGCAAAGCGATAATAACTCGCATTATTTGATATATCGTGTACTAGGTATTTCAAACAAAGAAGGTAAATTAATTGATTTATATCAAAACAAAGGTAGGTTTTTATATAAATATGCTGGAGCTTTTTTAGAAGATGCAGCAATAAGAAGATGCAGCAATAATATGTTTTAAATATAAATATGAAAATGCAGAAAAAATAAAAATACAAAATACACAAGGACATAACCCGAAAACATTTGAGATAGATTGTTTAGTTGATGGTAAGTATGCACATGAAATTAAATGGAGAGATGCAACAACTGATGGCGACCATATAATAAAAGAACATAGTCGTATAAAAGTTATTAAAGAAAATGGTTATGTTCCAATTAGGGTAATGTTTTATTATCCTCAAAGAAATCAAGCAAAGAAAATTCAAGAAGCATTACAAACATTATATCTAGGAGTTGGTGGAGAATACTATTATGGTAATTCAGCTTGGGAATATATTAAACAATATACAGATATTAATTTGATAGAAATATTAGAAAAAATAGCAGATTCAAGGAATATATATGATAATTAATAAAGATTGTTTAGATGTAATGAAAGAATTTAAATCTGATTTAATTGATATGATTTATCTTGACCCACCTTTTTTTACACAAAAAAAACATACACTATCAGATTCAAATGGTAAAGAATACTGTTTTACTGACAGCTGGGAATCAATAGATGAATATCTTAAATATATGGAAGAACGAATTTATGAAATGTATCGCATATTAAAACCAAAAGGAAATTTATTTTTACATTGCAATACATCAGCATCACATTATTTAAGAGTTTTATTAGATAAGATTTTTGGTTATAAAAATTTTAGAAGTGAAATTATTTGGGCTTATAAAAGATGGTCTAATGCACAAAAAGGGTTGATTCCTAATCATCAGACTATTTTTTATTATTCAAAAACTGATAAATATAAATTTAATACTATATTTAAAAATTATTCACCAACAACTAATGTTGACCAAATTTTACAAGAAAGAGAAAGGATTGGTGGTAAATCTGTTTATAAAAAAGACGAGAATGGCGTTGTTATTAATACTAAAATAAAAAAAGGTGTTCCACTATCTGATGTATGGGAAATACCTTTTCTAAATCCAAAAGCAAAGGAAAGAGCTGGTTATCCAACACAAAAGCCAATAGAATTACTTGAACAAATTATTACTATCAGCACAGATGAAGGTGATTTAATACTAGACCCATTTTGTGGTTCTGGAACTACTTTAGTCAGTGCAAAATTAATGAATAGAAATTATATTGGTATAGACATATCAAAAAATGCTGTGGAACTTAGCAAATCAAGATTAAATACTTTGATAAAATCAAACTCTGCATTATTGAAAAAAGGTGTAGATGCATATAAAACTAAAACAGAGAAAGAACTTGCCATATTAAAACAGTTTGATTGCGATATTGTGCAAAGAAATAAAGGAATTGATGCATTTTTGAAAAAATATTACTTAAATGCACCAGTGGCGATTAAAATAAAAAAAGAAAGTGAATCTATAACAGAAGCAATTGAGTTGTTAGCAGCTGCTGGAAAGAAAAAAAAATGCAGCTTTACTATTTTAATTGTAGATGATTCTATATTTTTAGAAGAAATTATTCCAGAAAATATGGTTATTATGAAAAGATATAATATAGAAGCACAACAGCAAATAGAAGCAAAAATACAATAATATTTGATTGTAGAACAATGTAGAAAATTATTGCATAAATATATTTAATGTGTTATAAATCTTCTTAATCGTAACACGATAAAGAGGTGTATGATGAAGAAGTTTATAATCATTTTCTTTATTTTCTTATTATCCACAATAGTTTATGCTCAAGATGACAGAACTCTTACTATTGCATGGCCTGTAAATGCTGGACCATTAAACCCACACTTATATAATCCGAACCAAATGTATGCACAGATTATGGTATATGACAGCCTTGTTCGCTATACTCCAGATGGCATAAAGGCAGCACTAGCAGAAAGCTGGAATATAAGCGATGATGGATTAACTTATACATTTAAACTGCGTAATGCAAAATTTTCTGATGGCAGCTTAGTTACTGCGGAAGCAGTAGTGATGAATTTTAATGCTGTTATGCAGAATAAAGCACGCCACAGCTGGATAGCTTTAGTCAGCATGATAGAAAGTTTTTCTGCAAAAGATGATAAAATATTTGTATTAAAACTTTCAAAGCCTTATAATCTTACATTAAAAGAGTTAAGTGTAGCTCGTCCTTTTAGAATACTTGCTCCAAATGGCTTTTTAGATAATAAAGACACAAGAAATGGTATAAAAACACCTATTGGCTCAGGTCCTTGGAAACTTATTGAAACAAGACTTGGTGAGTATGATATATTTGAAAGAAATGAATACTACTGGGGACAGAAGCCAAAATATAAATATGTAAAAGTTTTAGTGCTGCCTGATGCAAACAGCAGAATAATTGCTCTTGAAACTGGCAAAATAGATATGCTTACAGGTGAAGGAAGTTTTACTATTGAAAACTTTGTCCGCTTATCTAAAAACAAAGACATTGCAGCCTATAAATCTAAACCAAGAGTAACAAATATGATAGCGTTAAATACTGCAAGAAATAACACAAAAGATGTAAATGTTAGAAAAGCAGTGATGATGGCAGTAAATAAAAATAATATTATAAAATATATTTTACTTAATCAAGAAATAAAGGCAGAGCAGATATTTAATCCTGAACTTGAATACTGCAACACAGGAATTATTCCTTATGAATATAATATTAATAAAGCAAATGAAATGTTAGAAAATGCAGGCTGGAAGAAAAAAGGCTTATATAGAGAAAAAGACAGCATTATATTATCTATTGATTTGCACTATATAGGAATAGACCCAAAACAAAAAGCAATTGCAGAAATTATTCAGGCAGATTTAATGCAGGCAGGTATTAAGCTTAATTTAGTAGCAGAAGAAAGCACTATTTTTTACAGCTTACAGGCAAACGGCAGCTTTGATATGATATTTAATAAGACATGGGGGCCGCCTTTTGACCCAGGCACATTCGCAGGCAGTATGAGAAAGCCATCACATGCAGATTATCAGGCACAAAGAGGATTAAAAGAAAAAGAATATCTTGATAATATTATAAGCGAATTAATAATATCAGATAATAATACATTTATTGCAGATAAATATAAAGAAATGCTTAATATTTTCCATAATGAAGCAGTATATCTGCCTGTCAGTTACGAGCTTGATTTAGCCCTGGTAAGAAAAGATAGAGTAAAAAACTTCCAGTTTGGTAATATGGTAACAGAATTTATGCTGCACACTTTGGAGCCTTATAATGATTAAATATATTGTAAAAAGGCTTCTTCTTATTATACCTGTTATGCTTGCAGTATCATTTATTGTGTTTACTGTGCTAAGGCTTGGACCAGTAGATCCAGCTCAAGCATATCTTCTTAATTCAAGAATACCGCCAACAGAAGAAGCACTATCTGTTACAAGAGCAGAATTAGGGCTTGATAATCCGTTTTTTACTCAATATGCATTATGGATTAAAGGGGCAGTGCAGCTTGATTTTGGTGTGTCTTATATGACTAAGCGAGATGCTTTTGGCGATTTAATGTATTATTTTCCAACTACATTAAAAGTGACATTTTTAGCTATGATAGTAGTTATAATTGTAAGTATCCCACTTGGTATATTAGGTGCAGTAAAAAAAGACAGTTTAGCAGATAAATTAATAAAATTTTTCTCATTTATTGGAGTGTCTACCCCTAGTTTTTGGTTTGGTTTTCTACTTATATATATATTTGCACTAAAATTAAATATCTTACGGCCATTTGGATTAGATGGTTTTTCAAGCTGGATTATGCCTGTTTTAACTCTTGGTTTAATGTCTAGTGCTATTAATACTCGTATTACTAGAACAAGTTTTTTAGAGCATATAAATAACCGCTCTGTATGGTATTTAAAAGTAAATGGTGTGCATAAAAATACTATTATGGGAAAATATGTGCTTAAAAACTCTATGCTTCCAGTGATTACTTCACTTGGTATGCATTTTGGTGAATTAATTGGCGGTGCTGTTGTGGTGGAAGTACTTTTTGCTCTGCCTGGAGTTGGAAGATATGTTGTTTCATCTATTACTAACCATGATTACCCTGTTATACAGTGCTTTATGATACTTATGACTGGTGTATTTATAATAGTAAACTTAATTATAGATATAATATATGTTTACTTAAACCCTAAAATAAAATATGGAGCATAATATGAAAGATAAAGGATTAATTATACTTTTTTCATTACTTGCTTTAATAATATTAAGTGCATTATTTGCTCCAATTATTGCTCCATACAGCCCTTATGATGTAGATGTAACAAATAAATTTGCACCTGTTACTTCCAGCCATATTTTAGGAACAGACCATTTAGGCAGAGATGTATTTTCAAGAATAGTATACGGAACAAGAATGTCTTTAATAAGTGTTTTAGCAACTATATTAATAGTGCTTTTACTTTCTTTAATAGTAGGAAGCATAGCAGGCTTTAGAGGCGGACTTTTTGACAGCGTGCTTATGAGAATATGCGATGTATTCCTTATATTCCCTACATTTATACTTGCTTTATTTTTTATAGGTGTGTTAGGTGTTGGGCTTATAAATGTAATTATAGCAATAGCCTTGACACACTGGGCATGGTATGCGCGTATTGTTAGAAGTATTGTACTTGAAACAAAACAGAAAAATTATGTGCTTGCTGCAAAATGCTTAGGTTCATCAAGGCTTAAAATAGTGTTAAAGCATATTATGCCAAAGGTATTATCTCAGGTTATAATTTTATCTACATTAGATTTAGGGCATATGATGCTTCATGTGGCAGGTCTCAGCTTTTTAGGTCTTGGAGTTCAGGCACCAGCAGCAGAATGGGGTGTTATGATAAATGATGCAGCACCTTATATTAGAGAGTATCCAGAATTAATGTTATACCCTGGTATTTGCATATTTATTACAGTTGGAGTGTTTAACAGCATTGGCGAAAGGTTAAGAGATAAATATGATAAAATGCAATACACTAGAGAGAGTGAAATATGAGTGAAAAAATAATCAGTATTAATAATTTATCTGCTGGGACTAAAAATAATCAGATACTTTATAATATATCCTTTGATATACATGAATGTGAAATTGTATGCCTTTTAGGTCAGTCTGGCTCTGGTAAGACTATGACAGCTCTCTCTATTTTAAATATGCTGCCATTAAATGTTATGCAGACTTACGGTTCTATATTATATAACAATAAGCCCTTTAATGAAAATATGCGTGGTTCATTTATAAGTATGATTATGCAGATACCTGCTTCATGTTTTGACAGTGTTTTTACAATAGGTGATCATTTTAAAGATATATTAATATCTAATAATAAAGAATATTCTATAGAGAAAGTATGTGCTGCATTAGAAAAAGTAGAGCTTGATAACCCACAGGATATTTTAAATTCATATCCATTTCAGCTTTCAGGCGGTATGCTTCAAAGAGTAATGATTGCAATAGCTTTATCTCTTGACAGCAAAGTTATTATAGCAGATGAGCCTACATCTGATCTAGATATTGCAGGTCAGAAAGAAATTATTGATTTAATATTAAAATTAAAAAAAGAAAATAAATCTGTGCTTATGATAACTCATAATCTTGCAGTTGCAAAAAGCTGTGCAGATAAAATTGCAGTTATGGAACAGGGTAGAATTATAGATATTTTTAATACAGATGAACTGTTTTCAGAAAACCGCCATAAATATACAAAAGAGCTTATTGCTGCTAATAAATGGCTGTATGCTAATAAGTGGAATATTGATTTAGGGGAAAATTATGCTGAAGTGTGAGAATATTACTAAAATATATAATGATAACAGCTGGTTCTCTAAAAAAGAAAGTATAAAAGTGCTTGAAAATATATCATTTCACTTAAAGCAGGGTAAAAGTATGGGTTTTGCTGGCAGAAATGGAGCAGGCAAAAGTACACTTATGCGTATAATATTATGTCTTGAAAAAGCAACAGAAGGCACTGTTTTATTTATGGGTAAAAATATACACAGCTTAAAATATAATGAATTAAAAAATATATATAAAGATATGCAGGTGGTGTTTCAAGACCCACAAAGCTCTATGAACCCACAATTTACTGTGTATGATGTAATAAAAGAGCCAGTTGAAAATTATTATAATTATAAAACAGATGAAGTAAAAGATATAGTTCTTAATCTACTTTCAGCAGTGAAGCTTAGTGAAGATAAAATGTATAAGAATATAATGCATTTAAGCGGAGGTGAGCAGCAGAGAGTGTCTGTTGCAAGAGCATTATCTGTGCATCCTAAATTATTAATACTTGATGAGGCATTAAGCAGCCTTGATATGATAATTCAGGCAGAAATTATTAGGCTTTTAGAAGAATTAAAGGAAAAATACAAGCTTTCATATCTTGTAATATCTCATGATATAAGGATAATATTAAAGCTTTGTGATGATATTATATTTTTAGAAAATGGTATAATAAAAGATAAGTTCTCAATAGAGCAGGGCATAAATAACCCAAGTGAAAGTTTTAAAAATATGATGATAATATAGATTAAGCCCTTTAATAAGGGCTTAATTATTTTGAAACTGCAGGCAGCATTTCTCTTAATATTTTACAGGCATAGATTTTTATCACCATAAAAATATTTCTGTGGTGTAATCACTACTTCTGGGTTAATATATGGTCAAACATACCAGTTTCTCTTTTGCAAATCGTCTTTTAATTTTATAAAGTGATGATATAAGCCTTTCTATTTCAAAAACTCTGTCGCCTGCACTGATAGTTGCAGACAGGTTGCCTAAATCTCAAAACTTTATTTGTATTTCATACACATTTCTTAAAATATTATATACTTCAATACAGCAAGACCTGTATCAAGAGTATGAACTGATAGTTTTGTACTGTCAAAATTATATATTGTATCATTATTAATAAATTCTCTGCAAAAGGCATAATTGCTGCCTATTTTA
>CAJUJZ010000113.1 GCA_910586745.1 uncultured Mucispirillum sp.
CAAAGGGGGCAAAAAATGACAAAAGCAGATATGGTTGAAAATATCCACAGTAAACTTGGATTAACGAAAAAAGATATTGCCAAAGTCGTTGATGAAGTTTTTGATATGATAAAAACTGATATTTTAAAAGCTGAAAATGTTAAAATATCAGGATTTGGTAATTTTGAAGTGAAAACAAGAGGAAGAAGAATTGGCAGAAATCCTAAAACTGGAGAAGAAACTGTTATTGAGCCACGAACAGTAGTTGTATTTAGACCAAGCCAAATATTTAAAGATGAAGTAAATGGTTGATAAATTTTATAAGATTGGAGAAGTATCTAAAATGCTGGATTTACCAGCATCAACATTAAGATATTGGGAAAATCAGTTTAAACAGTTAAAACCTGTAAAGTCTACTGGTGGACAAAGATTTTATACAAATAAGCATATATATTTATTAGAGCGGTTAAAAGATATGCTTCATAATGAACGCTATACTATTGAGGGTGCAAAACAGCGTTTAAAAGAAATTATTGCTAATAAAGAAAATATTGATATTCACTCTAACAATAAGTCTAATAAGGAAGAAGCTGCTGCTTTATCATCATACAGCAGAGAAGACATAAGAAAAGAGTTAAATGAAATACTAATGTTATTATAATAATATATCATACATCTTAATTAATATCTGGCAGGAATTAATATATTTCCTGCCTTTTTTTACTATTCTTATTCAAGCAATCATTCATCTTATTTGCTTTGGTTAGAAAAATATTGGAAAGTATTCTTGTAATGCACATAAATTAGTAATATTTGTCAAAATACGCAATATCTAAAAGTAATATTATGCATAATAAGGACAGTGTTAATAATAATATTTATTTGAGTATAGATTCTCCGCTTTGCTCAAAATTGATGATATGCGGTAGGTGCTGCTCATCACCACTGCAGTTATATTTTACTATATTTTACAGGCAAAGTATCTAAATATAAATCACAGCAAATATAAAATAGCAGTTAACTTGCTAAAAGTTATTTTCTCTCATTTCTTACACTATTTCTGCCACTAAAGCTCATAAAATAATCTTTTATTACTTATACTCCAATTGTATAATCTATTCTCAATGTTTTTTACTGCTAATGTAACTTGCTTCACTCTGGACTTTATATTCATGATAAAAAAAATGGCTGATATACAATTAAAGCACAAAGATTAAATAAAGGTTTCTGCTGAATAAGTATATTAAAAATTATAGATATTATGCAAAATGTCTATTCCTGATAAAGTGAAATGACCAAAGAAACCATTTAATGCCTTTTATATTTCACTGCATATAATATGTAAAGCTGATAAGTAATTCTTTTATTACTTATACTCCAATTGTATAATCTATTCTCAATGTTTTTTACTGCTAATGTAACTTGCTTCACTCTGGACTTTATATTCATGATAAAAAAAATGGCTGATATACAATTAAATCGCAAAGATTAAATAAAGGGTTCTGATGAATAAGTATGTTAAAAATTATAGATATTATGCAAAATGTCTATTCCTGATAAAGTCAAATGACCAAAGAAACTATTTAGTGCCTTTTATTTTTCACTGCATATAATATGTAAAGCTGATAAGTAATCTTCATTATTTTATTACTTATATTATAATTGTATAATCACTTTTAATTTTTATTTACTGCAACTGCAACATACTTCGTTCATAACTTAAAGTATATTGTAAAATTCCAAAATCTCTTCTTTTATGACTAGTTATATTTTTAAACACTTAAACTGTTATAGCATAATTTAATTTTTGTATTATATAATTTTTTCGCCAAAAGCTTATAATTGATAATTTAGAAAATAAATTATTGTGATTTAATGGCTGCTTCTTTATTTCTAAATATACACTGTTATTTTCCTAGATTAGATAATCTTCATAACACTTTTTATAATAATAGCTTTCATCTACTTCTACAAGCCCTGCAACCCCAACCCCAATAAGACGCAGCGGAACAGATTCTGAATTATGTTCATCAAAAATTACTTTTGCATAATTAAAAATATCATCACTGGAAAAAATAGGAACATATAAAGTTTTACGAAGTGATTTTGATTCAAATCTAAATGTTTTCCAGTTAATAGTTATAACTTTTGCTGCATATTTTTTCAAAACAAGCTTTTCTGAAACTTTTTCTGATAATATTTTCATATAATCGTATATTTCCTGTTTGGAAGATATATCATAAGGAAATGTTGTGGCCTTGCTTATAGATTTATTTTCAAGCTTTGTTTCTGTATCTTCTTCATATATACCCTGCAATGCATTATAAAGTTTCTGTCCATGATTTCCAAGATATGTTTTAAGTTTTTCCTTTCCTGCAAGCCTTAATTCCTGCACTGTAAATATACCATATTCTGCAAGTTTTGCTTCTGTACTTGCACCAATTCCCCATACTTTTGATAATGGAAATGAATCAATAAATGATATTGCACTATTTTCATCTACAATGTAATACCCATCAGGTTTATTTATAACAGTTGCCATTTTAGCCATCAGCTTATTAGGACCGACACCAATAGTACATGTTATGTCAAAATACTTTTTTATTACATATTTAATTTTTTTGATTAAAAGCTCAGTTTCCATATTTATATGAGTAATATCTGCATAAGCTTCATCAATAGATGATATTATGATTTTAGGAATAATTTTAGATATTAATTTAAAAATATTAGATGATATTTTATCATATTTACTAAAATCTACTGGCAGAAATATAATATCTGGACATAAATTTTTTGCAGCAGCACTGCTCATACCTGAAGATACACCATACTTGCGGGCTTCGTATGAACATGTGCATATTACTCCCCTTTCATGAATGCCGCCAACTGCTAGTGGCTTTTTTTTTAAATATGGCTTAAATGCCTGCTCACAGGATACATAAAATGCATCCATATCAATACACATTATACGATAATTCATTTATTACCTATAAAAAATGATACCCATGCTCTCTAAACCTTAAAAGCATAACATATCTGCCTATTATTTCAAAAGTATCATCTTCTGTAACAGGAATTGGTTTGAAATCATCATTTGAAGGAAGCAGAAAGATACCATCATCACTTCGTTTAAAAGTTTTAAGAGTTACTTCTCCATTAAGACGAAAAGCACCTATTTGACCATTTGATATTTCTTTGCAAGGCTGAATAAATACATAATCTCCAGGAAGAATACCTTTATTCTGCATACTGTATCCATCCACTATTAAGAAAAAGCCGCCATTTGAATTTCTAAGAAACTCTTTTACAGGGATATAGCCTTCAATATTTTCTTCAGCCATAACTGGTGAACCTGCAACAATTCTGCCTATAACAGGAACACCTTTATCTTCTTCCTGTGTAACTGCAGTGAAAGAACGGGCTCTGCCAGAAGATTTTGTAAGCATACCTTTTGCTTCAAGCCTGTCAAGCATAGCTTTTATTGTAGATGGCGAACTTACACCCATACCTTGAGCCATCTCTCTAATAGATGGTGAATAACCATGTTCTTTATGAAAATCTAAAATAAAATTTAATAAACGCTCCTGCTTATCAGTCATGCTGCACCTCGCACATTTGTTCAATAGAACACTTATACTATTTATTTAGATTAATTGCAACTATTTTTTATACTTTTCTAAATCATAAGCTTTAATTTTTCTGTATAAATATGTTCTTTCCATATCTAATATTCTTGCAGTTTGAGTTACATTCCAGTTAGTAGACTGTAATGCTTTTAAAATAAAAGTCTTTTCAAATTCATCTCTAGCTTCTTTTAATGATGGTCAGTCATGCTGCACCTCGCACATTTGTTCAATAGAACACTTATACTATTTATTTAGATTAATTGCAACTATTTTTTATACTTTTCTAAATCATAAGCTTTAATTTTTCTGTATAAATATGTTCTTTCCATATCTAATATTCTTGCAGTTTGAGTTACATTCCAGTTAGTAGACTGTAATGCTTTTAAAATAAAAGTCTTTTCAAATTCATCTCTAGCTTCTTTTAATGATGGGCTGTAATTTGTATCAACCATATGCTGTTCCATTTCGCTTACACCAGAAAGTAGTATATTTGGAGCATCTTTTACATCTAAAACATTATCTTCTGATAATACAACCATTCTTTCTACAATATTTTTTAACTGCCTAACATTGCCAGGCCATTCATAATTAATAAAAATATTCATTAATTCTTCTGTTACCTGTTTATCCTGTAATCCATTTATACTGACTGTTTCCTGTATAAAATGGTTTACAAGTAATGGTATATCATCTTTTCTTTTTCTAAGAGATGGTACTTCTATAGGTATAACATTAATTCTATAAAATAAATCAGACCTGAAACGGTTAGATTCTATTTCCAGCTGTAAATCTTTATTTGTAGCAGATATTAAACGAAAATCTGATTTTATAATATCGTTTCCACCAAGCCTTGAAAATTCTCCTGTTTCTAAAACTCTTAAAAGTTTTGCCTGCATCATAATGCCCATATCACCTATTTCATCTAAAAATAATACACCTGTATCTGCAAGCTCAAATTTACCTATTTTTCTTTTTACAGAGCCAGTATATGCACCTTTTTCAGAGCCAAAAAGCTCACTTTCTATTAGTTCTGTAGGCACTGCTGAACAGTTTATTTCCACAAATGGTTTATCTGAGCGTTTACCAAGCATATGAATAAGCCTTGCAACATGTTCTTTTCCTGTACCATTTTCCCCTGTGATTAATACCCATGAGTTCATTGAAGCTATTTTTTCTATACGCTCTTTTAATCTTGTTATCTGCTGGCTGACACCTATTAAATCGTACTTTTTAACATTTTTATATTTAGTGCTTCTTAAATCCTGCATTAAGCTGGCTTTATCATCAAGATGTTTGATAATCATAACAATTCTTTCAAGTGAAAGCGGCTTTTCTAAAAAGTCATAAGCACCATATCGGATAGTATCTACTGCAGTTTCAATAGTACCATGACCACTTATCATAATAACATCTATTTCTGGAAAGTGGCGTTTAATTTCCTTTAATCCTTCAATACCATCAATATCAGGAAGCCATATATCTAAAAATAAAACATCAAATTTATTTTCCTGTAATTTTCTAAACCCGTCTGCATAGTTTAAGCTGTAATCGCAGGCATATCCTTCATCTTCTAATATGCCTTTAATTGCAGAACAAATGTTTTTTTCATCATCAATAATTAATATTTTCATTATAATCCTCTCGGAAGTATTATTTTAAAATACGCACCACCTGCCTCATTATTACCTGCAGTAATTGTGCCTGAATGTTCTTCTACTATTTTTTTAACTATGGCAAGTCCAAGCCCTGTTCCACCCTGACGCTTGCTGAAATATGGTTTAAATAAATTAGGTATATCATATTCATCTATACCTGTGCCGTTATCTCTAATATATATTTCTATATTATCATTTATTTTTAATACTTCAATACTTATTATCCCATTTTCTGTTCCAATGATATGGACTGCATTTAAAACTATATTTTGAAATACTCTCCTAAGCTGCAGTCTGTCTACATTTATTTCTATATTACTGTCGCAGCTTATATTAAATGTAATATTTCTATATGTTTCTTTATACAGAGATATTGTATCATTAAGAAGTGATAAAAGATTTATTAAATGTTTATCAGCTTTTGGAAGCCTTGCAAACATATTAAATTCTTCTATTAATTCTCTTAGGTTTTCTGATTCTGTAATAATTATATCCATACATTCATTTACTACATTTCTGCTTTCTACATCACCCATTTTTGATGCTCTCCGTTTAACTCTTTCTGCCATAAGTTTAATTGGAGTAAGCGGATTTTTTACTTCATGGGCAATTTTTGTTGCAATATCTTTCCATAAGGTAACTTTTTGAGCATCAACCACATCTGTAATATCACTTAATAAAATTAATACTTGATTTTCTTCATCTAAAACAATTTTAGATAAGCTTAAAAAGAATATTCTACTACCATTTTTATCTGATAAATCTAAGTTTTCTATTATTTCATCATTTTCACTTATCATAAATTCTTTTACTCTGGTTAAAACCATATCATCAAAAGCAGCACGATGATTGCTTATAAAAATATCTGCTTTAATATTTGATTTTAATATCTGCAAATCGTTTGAAACAAGTATAATAGATGAATCAACATTTTTAAATATAGCATCTATATATATATTATCTCTTGAAATCTGCTCAAACATTTCTGATAAAACTATATTTTTAGAATACAGTTCAGTAGTATATGTTTTCATTTGAGCTGTCATACTATTAAATGCTGAAACCAAATCACCTATTTCACCACCGGCATATTCTTTAACCGTAACATCAAAATTACCACTTGAAATTTTCTGGCTGGCTTTTGCAAGTTCTTCAATAGGTTTCGTAATACTTCTAGCAAAAAGCATACTTACCCATATTGAAGAAAAAAGCAGCAATAAAGAAATTTGTAAAAGCTGCATAATACTTGAATTTTTTATAGGATATGCAAAATATAAATTTTGGTTATATGTAGTAACATCTTTTTGAATAGCTGCTAAATCTTCATATAATAAAGGTGATGTATATTTTAAAATTAATATGCCGCCCTGTTCTTCAGACTGATTATCAGTATAACTTCCTGCCCAGTGAATACCTCGGGCAATATCCTGATAGCCGTATATATATTTATCTCTTTCTAATTCCTGCCTGTGAATTAGAAGTTTTTCTAAAAGAAATGTATCGTATGAATTATTACACTTTAAAATAATATTATTATCTTTGTCAAAAACTATGATACTTGTAAATACATTATTATAAACATACCTGCATATATCATTAGAATATACTTCTATTCTATGGGAAGAAAATAATTCTTTTTCCGTCAAAAATGACTGGAAATAATTAAGATAATTATTTAATTCCTGCTGTTCATAATGTCTGAAATCATTTACTAAAACACCTGATTTATTAGCTATACCATCAACCTGATTTGCAAACCATTTATTAATACTGTCATTTAAAAGCTGGCTGGAATAAATAAATATAATAGTTACAGGAAGAATTGTTACAACAAGAGAAAAAATTAAAAGTCTTATTTTTAATGTGCCACGCTGCTCTGATAAAATCTTTACTAAATTTCTGAAAATCAACAAAAGCA
>CAJUJZ010000114.1 GCA_910586745.1 uncultured Mucispirillum sp.
ATAGTATGCACTATATTCTTTCCTTACACTCTAATTACTGTTGAGAAATTCCACTATTCCTCGCTTTATTTCTCGGTATATCGTGCTTTTATGTCTACATAACAGTTTTGATATTTCACTTACTTTTACTTTCATTGTTAACAATATTTCTAGTTTTTAACACTCTGATGAACTTAACTGTTTATTTCTTTGATTTTTAATGTAGTATAAATTAGTGGTTGTGAACTCCTTATTTATTTTTCAGCTGAAAAATATTATTTTATTTAAAGAGTTTTAACAACCACTTTTTTATTTATTCACTTTTTCGCAATCGTTTTTAGAATTTACCATATCCTGCTATTAGCAGAATATGGAAAAATAACTGGGGAAATATTTCTACTTTATTTGCTTATACTGATGAAATAGGGAAAATTATTTATACCACTCATGCTATTAAATCTTTAAACAGTTTAATTAGAAAAGCTGTTAATAATAAAAAAATATTTCCTGATGGCCAGGCTGCTTTTAAAGCTATTTTCTTAGCTGTAAAACAGGCTTCTAAAAAATGGACTATGCCTATCTTACTTCCAGCCTGCTTTAAATAGGTTTGAGATGGAATATGGAAATTAAGAATTTTACACAAAATTTTTTACAGTGCCTGCCTGTAAATTTTACATTATTTCAGTATTTTATAATATTCTTTTAAGTCATTTAATGTAATATCATTCCATTTATCAAGGTTATTGTCCCTTATTAAATCCTTTGAAGCTAAAAATTCAAAGCTTTTAGCTGTAATATGGAACCTGTTTTTTCCATTATTTCTTTTATGGAACTGCTTTATTTATAAGCACTTTTAACTGGTCTAATTTTTCAAAATATTTCTGTAGATATTCTTTTGATTTTACATTTATTTTTTCATTATATTCCTGCCTTGTTACAAAGCGGGCATTATTTATTGAAAAACCATTACTGTTATAAAATGACTTTACAGCAAGACCGTCTTTATCTGGGTATAATATTCTGTTTTCATCACTTTCTAATAAAAACGCTCTTTCATTACCATGACATGATGAACATAAAACAGTTTCTTTTCTTACAGTGTGGGGATAAGTTACTTTCCACCTGTTTGCAATCATTTTATTTTCCTGCCCTACTGTTAAATCTTTATATGTATTTGTAGTAAAGATAATTTTAGATGGTTTTGCAGGCATATATTTTCCTGTTTTATTATCTATTACAAGCGGCGGTCTTTCATTTACACGCATAAAGCTGCTTTTAAAATATTCATCACTTATCTGTGGCAGTTCTTTTACAAATTCTGCATAAGAGCTTTCTCTAAACCTTAAATAAAATGTACCAAGCTCCATAGGTGCATAGGCTGCATGGCATGAAATACAGGCTACTTTGTCATGGCCTTTTATGCTGTGGTCTATAATTTTTGTATTATAAGTATGGCAGGAAAGGCATTCTTTTGCTTTTTCCCTGCCCTGAATATTATTTTTTGAATGACACTGGCTGCACTGCATACCTGCTTCATAATGAACATCGGTCAGCATTTTTAAATAATATTCGCTGTCTTTTTCTATACCCCTTTTATATCTTTCATGGTCTTCCCTTATTCCAAGTCCAGTATATTCTATTCCTGTATATGTATCTTTATGACATGTAAGGCAGTCATCAACTTTTGGTTTTGATATATTTTTGCCACTTCCCTTGTGGCAGTCTTCGCATTTAGATATATGGCATGAATTATAGCAGTGCTTTTCACCAAATTCGCCGTCAAACTGGTGAAATGTTTTATCTACAAAGGCTTTCTCTGATATTTTGCCTGTCATTGTAATATTTTCAATACTGCAGTCTGTATGGCAGTCTGTACATATCTGTTTTGCATTATATTCTGGGTGCCCTGCATAAACTGCACTAGCGAATAAGAGGCTTATGAATATCATCATTAAGTATTTTTTCATAGTCTATATCCTGCTGATAGTATTTACTGTCTTTTTCACTGTGGCATAAAATACACTTCATTACATCTACTGCATTTACTATTTCCTGCCTGCTTAATGGGCTTGAACCCTCACGCACAATATCTGATTTTGATTTAAACTCTCCATTTTCTACTGCATATATAGAATTCAGCGGCACAGGGCAGTTATCACACCTTACAGCTGATGTTAAAGTGCTATCTTGAGCTGAAAACAACCCGTCCCCAAAGCCGTAGAAGAATAAAATGGAGTGGCAGCTTTCACATCGGACTGCTTTTTTGCCTGTATTATGACCATAAAATGGAGCATATTTCATCTGCGGTCTTCCCCTGAAATCTACCATTTTATCATTTGATACTATATTACCATTTTCATCAATATGAGTTAAAAATGTCTGACATCCTGGAGTTACAGGAGCAATTTTTCCTTTCTGGTTATATGCTAAAGGAAAAGGATAAAATGTTCTCAAATCTTCTGTTTCCATAAACTGTCCCACTGTTTCTTTATTTTTAACAAAGTCATACATAGTTTTAGTTTCATTATATTCCACATGGCATCCGTAGCACTGTATCACATTTGCAGAGTGGCATGTGTAACATTCCATTTTATTATGGCCTTGAATATTATGCTCCATAGTGCCTGTAATAACTTTTACTTCTCTTTCCCTGCCTGTTCTTTTGCTCATTAATATTATTTTATTATCTTTTTCATATACATTAGAATAAGGTCTGCCTTTATCTGTAAGCACCATTTTACTTCCATATTCTATTTTATCAATATATGGTGAGCCTTTCAAATATGGTACCATATTTTCTTTAACTGACACAGCTGTTTTTGGTTTTTCATTATATGAGCCATGGCAGCTTTCACAGCTTACTTCTATCTGCTCATACATATTTTCGTAATAATAGCCATCCCCCATTATTTCCATTGTTGTGTGGCAGTCTATACATTCCATACCACGAGCATGGTGTATATCGTCTTGAAAATGGCGTGTATTTCTTAAACCGCTTGCAAGGTCAGGACCTGGAACACCTTCTTTTAATGGCACAAGTGCATTATTGCCGTCATACAAACCTTTATATGATAATGCAATACGACCGCTTCTGTTATGACAGGCAAGACATACATTATCATCTGGCAGAGATTTTATTTCATGGGTAACAGAATGCATACTTCTTGCCTGCATAGATTTATCATTTCCAGAATATTCACCAAAATCACCATAAGGAAAATGGCATGTGGAACAGCCGGAAGAATGAACACCTTGATACCCCATATCTGCAGCCTGACCAACATGGCATGCTGAACAGAATTTTCTATACATATCTGCAGAAATTGTATCATATTCTGAAATATTATCTATTGTAATAACACTGCCGTCTTTACCGTATATTTTATCATTATTGTTTTGAGAATACAGTTTACCGTTTTCTTCACCCCAGGCAGCAAGTGTGTTTTTAATTATACCAGTATTTGTAAGCATTAGAGAAGATGAAACTCTCTTTACTTCATACTCATGACACTTGCCGCATGTCTGCATCCATACAGATGGGTCTGACGGATTATTTTTGCCATACATATTTGCATGTGCTGTGTCTTTATCCATTGTAAGAGAATTGCCTCCATGACAGTCTGTGCATGATAAATTACTGTGAGATGCTGAAACTGTTTCTATACCTTCATGGCATAAAATACATGATGATATTTCTTTATTATCATTAGTAAAAAGATAATAAATACAGGCAAAAACAAAAAGTAAAAGTATTATTAAAAAAACAATCTTTTTCATAAGCAAGTATATAATAAATTTACATTTTTTGCACTAATAATATAAAGCATTTTAAATTTTTTATAAAAGATTAATTAATTTCTTCGCCTGCTTTCAGGCTAGACATTGAAACTAAAATATATTATAAATTTTACTGCTTAAACTATTATGGAACACGCAGGGCATAATATATTTTTATTGAAATTAATAAGGGGAAGCTGTGCTTCCCCCGAAAATATAAACATCTAGGAAATGCTGTAAATTAGCAGCCAGACATTCTTGGTTTTTTAGCTTTTTTAGCTTTTTCTGCATCAACAGAAACTGCATCACCAGCTTTAAACTTGTTACCTTTTACTTCAATAGTAACTTTATCGCCATCAACAGAAACTACTGTTCCTGATTGTGGAGCTGCGAAAGCAAAGCTGGCAGCTGCGAAAGTTGTTAATACTACAAGTGCAATTTTTTTCATAAGTCACCTCATCATATATTATGGAGTATCTACTCCTTATATTTTTAACTGATTAGAACCTAAACTGCATATAAACTTCTACTGTGTTAAAGTCTTGATAATTAGGGTCATCAGGGTCATCTTTTGCAAACATTGTTCTAGAATACTGTGCAGTAAGTTTAATGTTTTGCCCATCTATATAGTAGTTAAAGCCAGCACCTGCCCATTGTATATTTTGATTATAAAATGCTTGGTTTTTGCTGTCAAGTCTTGCAAAATAGTAATTGTCATATCTTGCAAAGAATTGTAAAGGTATGTTTGGAAGCATATAACCTATTTTTACATAGTAGCCTCTTTTTTGACCATTTTGACCATAAGATTCTGCTGAAGCAAACTCACCTTTATAAGCATCTCCCATATTAATATCTAAATAAGCAGCAGATGCAGTGAATACACCTACATTTTCAAAACCTTGTTCATAGAAAATATCTACAGAGTAAGCAAGATAATCCTGCACACCAGTTAAGTTAACAGCATCAGTGTATACAACATTTGGTTCATACTGAACAGCACCACCAATAGTTAATACTTGTTTATTGCCTCTGTATGTTCCTTTCATACCGTAGTCGGTTTCTTTATCTTCTAATAAAGAGAACTGTAAACGGCCTGTATAACGGAACTGGCTCATATCAGATGCAAAAAGGTCACCACTTTTACCAGTTTTACCTTCCATAACATCAAAACGGTATTGTATCCAGCCATCTAAAATATTACCCCATACAGCAACACCTATATCACGGCTTGTTTTAAATGTAGTGTTGATAAATAATGAGCGGTCTAAGTTTAATGGCTCAAAGCAAGCTTCTAAGTTTTCGCGAGTAAGGTTATGCTTAAATTTACCTAATTGAAATCTTAAGAAATCAAATGGGTCATATCTGATTTGAGCATCTAAAACATAAAAGTTTTGGTTAGGCTGGTCAGATATGCTTAATGGGTTAATGATTTTATTTTCAATATATTCTGTTTGAAAATAAAAGCTTAATACATCGTTATATGTTCCAATAAACCCAAGTCTGTTTCTTCTAAAATTTAAGTTTAAGGCAGCTTCATCACTCATAACGCCTGTGCCTGTATCACGATAGGTTAAACCAAATTGTGTATCATAAAATATTTTTAAATAAGCATTTTCACCAAGCTGAATAGGCTCAAAAGCATAAACAGAAGATGCAAAAATACTAACCATAGTTATAATTAACAGTCCTTTTTTCATATCTATTCTCCTTATCTATACTTTTATTAACAGCCTGACGGAGCTGAGCCGCCGCCAGAAGAAGCACCGCCGCTGTTACCGCCAGTAGTATTGCTTTTGTCTGCTTGATAGTTTTTATCTGCAGTATTAATTTCCCTACCATCGCCATCATATTCATTATCTGCAGATGATAATGTTGATGCTGATGATAAAACTCCATTGTCAGATTTAGTTCTTAATACTAAATAGTCAGTATAGAAAGAAGTATCCCATAATACATTTTTAAAGACACTATTTTTACCTAATGATACAGAAATATCTGTTCCTGCAGCCTTCTCTGTATATGTATATGTGTCAGGATTAGATATTAAATAATTAGAAGCAGGTTTATTATCTGTTCCTGTAACTGTTACATAATCTTTTGTAGTATCTTTTACATAGAATGTAGCAAAATTACCCCACTCATTCCAAGAACCGTCATAAATAGCAACATTTGTATAGCCTAAAATTTCTCTAAGAACAAACCAATGTGGAGCTGTTGACTGACCACTGCCACAATGAGTTATAATTCTTTTATCTTTATCGGCTGGTAAAAATTCCGCTTTTTCTCCTTCTCCAACATAACGAGTAATTAATGGTAAGATTTCTTCTGCTTTTTTAAATCTGCCATCTGCATTAAAGTATAACTTTGGTTCGTTACTATAATATGTTGGATTAGATGGGTCTAATGCAAGCTGTGAGCCCCCCCTTATTCTGCCTGCAAAAGCATTACTGTTGTTTGCAACTCTTGCTATTACTTGCCCATTTGTATTAGTAACTGTTGCTGCATTTGCCATTGTAGGAATTAATATTGAGCTGCCTGAACCATCTTCTTTAAATATTCCATTTTTAGCACCATCAAACACTTCACCAAATGAAGCTCTATAACTGTCTATTTTTTCAGCAGGTAAATCCTTTACAGAAAAAGTTGTTGGAATAATAGCCCTATAAACTGGTTCTTCCATATATATACCATTTTCAATTGTTCTGATATAAGTATTTGCACCATTTAATACTTTTACATATTTATTAGAAAAGCCCCAGTATTTAAATGTCCAAAATACTCTGTGGATAGTATTTGCAGTGTGAGAACTTGCAGTTATAACAACAAGAGTATTTCCATCAATACCTAATTCTCTAAGTGATGTATCCATTTTTTTACCGCTTGCAACCATATTGCCAATTACAGCTATACCATCACTTCTGCTTTCAGTAAAATAGTTGTTTTGTGGAGCAGGAACAGCACCTTTTACAACCTTATTAGGTGTAGCACTGCTAACATCTAATATAACAACTTTTTTGCCATCTGGTGTTTTATAACCAGCCTTGATGTAATCAATTAATTTTTCTGCTTCAATTAATGCTGAACCAGCTATACCGTCTTCAGCATAATAATCCGCAATAAATTGTGCTTTTTCTTCATTTACATCATCATAACCACATGCAGCAATAAAAGAAACAGCAAGCACTGCCAGCAGCATATATTTAATTAATGCCGCAGGTTTAGAAATGAATTTTTTCATAACCCCTCCATATTTTGTAGAAAGTGGATAAATGTTGTAGACCATCTATCTTTTCATTTAATTTATTCCTTTTTTAAATAAAAATCAAGATAAAAAATAACACATTATTATAATTTTTTAATCATAGTTTTTTTGTAGAAATATCTTTAAATTTATGGATATTAC
>CAJUJZ010000115.1 GCA_910586745.1 uncultured Mucispirillum sp.
CCCAAGAAAATATTTATAAAGTTCTTCACTGCAAAAAAGTGTGCTGTTTGAGAACATAAGCTCCCTTAAAGCAGGGAATTTATTAAGTGAATATAAAACTAAAAGCCTTATCTGTTTAGCCACATTATAAGCTTTGTGTTTTTCTGCTAACTCAATAAAATATTTATATCCTTCAAACCAGAAAGGGTTAAGCATAATATTAGAAAACACTAATATAATATTCTGATAATCAAATTCAGCAGTATTTTTTACAATACTGCATGTATTTTCATGCGGAAACCTTATTTCTGTAATATAATTTTTATGAGATGGTTCTTTTGTAATTTTACCCCAGCAGCCTTCAAAGAAAAAATTATATCCTGCAGGGTTTAAAATATCTACAGCAAGCACAACTTTTGCAATATTAAAAAAATACTCTCTATATTCACGCATATCCATACTGTCAATAGATTTTGAAGTGGTATTAGAATAGGTAGAAATATTTTCTTTTGTTTTATGTACTTCTTTTTGTTTTTCAAAAACAATCATCTGCGGTATATTAAAATTAAAGTCATTATTTAACAAATCTATAGAGTTATTAATACTTTTAATACATTCTTCATCTATATTTATTTTCTGCTGATTATTGTTTTCTACTAATTCGATAAGTGTATCTTGTAAAAATTTGTTTTGTATTTTAACTATTCGGATATTTGATTTATCAAAACTTTTTATTGCTTCTCTCCAATATTTAGTGTAATGTAGCAATAATTCTTTAAATAGTTTAAAATGTTTACTATCATTTAGAGAGATTATACTTAAAATAAACCCGCGTAAAACTCTTGTATCTAATGAGATTTTCAGCAGTGAAAGGCTTTCATTAAACACTCTTTCCCACTGTATTTCTCCATGTGATAAAGTTTTATATTTGCTTATTTCATCATAAAGAGCAATATACTGCTCATCATTTTGTATATCTTTCACTGTTTCAGCAAACATTTTCCATCCTTAATACTTATAATATTATTTGTGAATTTATTTATTAATATATTTTATAAAAAATTTCAACAACAAAATATCATTTTAAAATAAATTATTTTTTAATTGATAAATTAATTTTTTTAGTATAGTATATGTTTACTTAACAAAAACAAATATATTTTAGGAGGTAAAAAACATGTCAGACGGGTCAAATGCGCCAAAAGAGCGTATTAATATTTCCTATAAAGCAAAAACCAATGGTGTTAATGCTGATGTTGAGCTGCCGTTAAAATTAATGGTAATGTCTAACTTTACAGGGGATACTAATAAAATACCACTAGAAGAAAGAGAACCAGTATCTATTAACAAAGTAAACTTTAATAAAGTTATGGAGCAGATGGGAATTACAGCTAATTTTGTAGTAAAAAATACAATAAGTCCTGATGCTGATGAAATGAACATTAACTTAAATATTAAAAGTATGGGTGATTTCTCACCAGACAGCATTGTAAAGCAGGTGCCTGAATTAAAAAAGCTTATGGCATTAAGAGAGGCACTTACTGCACTTAAAGGGCCTATGGGTAATGTGCCTGAATTTAGAAAAAAACTGCTTTCTATATTAAATGATGCTGATAAAAAAGAGCAGCTTATGTTAGAAATTGCAAAAAGTAAAGAAAATAATCAGGAATAAGGATGTGCTGTATGTCTGAAACAAAAACAGAAGTTATTATTGAAACACCTATAATTGAAGAAATTATGGGCAAAAGCAAGTTTGCAGTAACTGATGAAAGCTATCTTGTAGCAAAACAAGGTGTGGCAGAATTTATTACACAAATTGTGCAAAGCGATAATGCAGAAGAAAAAGTTAATAAATTTGCTCTTGATGAAATGATTGCCCATATTGATGATGTAATATCTGCACAAATGGATGAAATACTCCATAATGAAGCATTTCAAAAGCTGGAAAGCTCCTGGCGTGGACTTTATACACTTGTGGAAAGAACAGATTTTAATGAAAACATTAAAATAGATTTATTTAACATTACAAAGGAAGAAGCACTAGAAGATTTTGAATTAAACCCAGATATTACTCAATCTACCCTTTACAAACATATATATTCTTCAGAATATGGTCAGTTTGGTGGCGAACCTGTTGGTACTATTATTGGCGACTACAGCTTAAGTTATGCAAGTCCTGATATGACATTTTTAAATAAAATGTCTGCAATAGCAGCTATGAGCCATGCTCCATTTTTAACATCTATTGATGCAAAATTCTTTGGCTTAAAAGATTATACAGAAATGCCAACAATACAGGATTTAAAAGGACTGCTTGATGGTCCGCAGTATGCAAGATGGCGTTCATTTAGAGAAAATGAAGATGCAAAATATACAGGGCTTTTAGTAACAAGATACTTAACACGCTCCCCTTATGATATGGAAAACAATCCTATTAAAACATTTAATTATACAGAAGATGTAAGTGCATCTCACAACCATCTTGTATGGGGCAACTGTGCATATCTGCTTGCAACAAGATTAACAGAAAGTTTTGCAAAATACAGGTGGTGCGGCAGTATTATAGGCCCAAGAAGCGGCGGGGAAGTAAAAGATTTACCAGTATATTTTTATGAAAGTTTTGGCAGTATGCAGTCAAAAATACCTACAGAAGTATTAATTACAGACAGGCGTGAATATGAGCTTTCTGAAAATGGTTTTATTGCATTAACATTAAGGCGTGGCAGTAATAATGCATCATTTTTCTCAGCAAACTCTGCCCTTAAACCAAAAGTATTTCCAAACACACCAGAAGGTAAAGAGGCAGAAACAAATTTCAGACTTGGCACACAGCTTCCATATTTATTTTTAATATCTCGTATGGCTCACTATTTAAAAGTGCTGCAAAGGGAAGAAATAGGCAGCTGGAAAGAAAGACAGGATACAGAAAGAGGCTTAAATGAGTGGTTAAAGCAATATATTTCTGACCAGGAAAACCCACCACCAGAAGTTCGCAGCAGAAGACCATTTAGAGGTGCAACAGTTACTGTTACAGATATTCCTGGAGAGCCAGGCTGGTATAGAGTTCAGCTTAATGCAAGGCCGCACTTTAAATATATGGGTGCTAACTTTGAACTTTCTCTTGTGGGCAAGCTGGATAAAGAATAATTAAACAAACTAATATCTGGCTGTGGTGAAATGCTGCAGCCAGTTATATTTATTAAGGTATTATATGGGATTTGTTGATAAAATAATTCATAAACTTGATGACCAGTATAATGGTATTGTATATCAAAATGATAAAATAGCAGAAATAAAAAACAATATTCAGTCTTTACTTAATACAAATGAAGAAGATTGTTTATGCCTTATTAATTCTGGCTTTAATGATGCAGAAAATATGTCTATGGAATCAAGAGAGCTTTGTCATAAGCTGGTTTCAAGAATAGAATCTATGATACATGACTATGAAAAACGGATAGTTATAATATCTGCAGATTATGATAAAAGCAAGATGCCCTGGAAACTCTCTATTGATTTACAGTGCAGAATGGTTAATGACAAATTTAACGAATTCCATATTATTATAGATTTTTCAAGCAATAGATACTGCGAGGTAATATAATATGAACAGCAACGAGCATATATATTATTACCATAAAGAAATAGATGAGCTTGCAAAAGCAAGGCAGTTATTTATAGAAAGGTTTCCAAAGCTGGCACCATTTCTTTCAAATAACAGTAAGGATCCGGATATAGAAAGGTTAATAGAAAATTTTGCTATACTAACATCTAAAATAAAAATGGAATTAGACCAAAATATTCCATCTATTGCAGAATCGCTGATAAATATTATAGCACCAAACTATACCTCTCCCATTCCATCTATGTGTGTACAGGAATTTAAGCTTAATACTGAAGCTGAAGCAAATTATGTAAAAATAGATAAAGGAACAGAGATATTATCAAAGCCAGTGGACAATGTTTCATGTAAATTTAAAACTATTTATGATGTATATTTATACCCAGTAAAAATAACAGAAGTATTGACACAAAGCATAAGCAAGCATCAGATTTTATCACTGCGTATAGAATCCACAAAGCCAGCTATAACAGTTAATCAGATGAATATTAATATATTAAACCTGTTTTTAGGGCTTGATATATATGTTTCTACAACTTTATTAATGTGGTTTTTTAATTATCTTACAGAAATAATCATATTAAATCCTGATACAAATGAAGAATACAGGCTGCCACTAAATAACATAAGACCTATGGGGTTTGATGATAAACAAAGTGTATTTTATGGCAGAAATACAGGTATTGAAGCATTTTCTCTTATGCAGGAATATTTTTTCCTGCCAGATAAGTTTAATATGATAACTCTTGAAAAGCTTGATATGCTCAGCAGTTTTGATGGTAAAAGTTTTATTATTAAGTTTGTATTTACAAAAAGTCTGCCATCATACTGTATGCCCCGTGCTGACCATTTCAGCTTTGGTATAACGCCAGTTATTAATCTATTTGAAGCATCTGCAGAACCAGTAAAAAATGATAACAAAAAAGATGGTTTTAGGCTCAGCATAAGTAAAACACATGATAAATATTACGATATATTAGAAATTATTTCAGTATTCAGCAGTGCAACAGTACGCGGTAAAAGGTTTCTAAAAAACTATAATAATTTTGAAAGGTTTGAGTTTTTATCAGAAGATGACAGTGATGATTTTTATACAACAGCCACTAAAAAGGATATTCATGGTAATGAATATACATATCTTACTCTTTTTGATTCTCACTTAATGTCTCACGAAATAGAAACTCTTTCCATAAAAACATTATGCTGTAACAGCACACTGCCACAGGAACTGCAGATTGGTGATATTAATGTATATGAAGATATAAATGTAACCACAATGAATATTACACTGCCTACTAAAGTATATAAAACATCAATAGATGGCACAATATTATGGAAACTTGTATCTGTATTATCTTTAAATTATCAGACAATGACGAACAAGCAGTCATTTTTAGCAGTGCTGCAGGCTTATGATTTTACATTAACAGAGCATGATAATATTTCTGAAAAGCTCCGTGATGCAGTAAAGGATATTAAATCAAAAACCGTATACCGCATTACAAACGGCATAGCTAAAAAAGGCACATTATGTGTTATAGATATTGATGATAGTCTTTTTTACTGCACAGGTGAAGTATACAGACTTGGACTTGTGCTTGCAAAGTTTTTTTCATCATTTGCATCTATTAATTCATTTTGTGAACTTCAGATTAAATGTTTATCTAACAATACTATTATGGATTATTTTCCAGCAGAAGGTAAAAAAGCAATAATATGAGTAACCTGCAGCATAAATATTTTTACAAAACTATTAAAAATTTACTTAAAGAATACAAGAAAGATGAAATATTATTCAGAACTAATTCATCACTTGGGCATCCTAATAGAGAAATTGAAAGTATAACAAACTATAATACTAATGAAGTACATAAAAAACTAAGCCTTGAAATAATTGTAAATTTTTTAGGCATACAGGGGGGAAGTTCCCAACTGCCCAGCTATATACTTGAAAAACTTGCTGCAAATAATGACGGTGGTGATGGCTGGAGCCTGCTTTTTGATTTTTTTAATAATTATATTACATGGATATTTTATGATGTTGTATCTATGAACAGCTATGCAAAATCATTTGATATTGATTTTAATGATAAAATCTCAGCCATACTTCTTTCATTTTTAGGCATTAAAAATAAGGAGATAGCAAGAACATACCTGCCCTTTGCTCCATTAATAGCAAATTTAAGACGACCAAAAAAACAGATAGAAAGAATACTTCAGACTACATTTAATCTACAAGAAAGGCTTACTATAATAGAAAATCTGCCACACCAGATACCTATAAATTCATCACAGCAGAATTATTTAGGCATTAAAAACTGTCAGCTTGGTAATAACTTTATTACTGGGAAAACAGTATTTTCATACCAGACAAAAATAGGCATATTAATAGAAGACTTAGACTATGACGAAGCATTAAACTTTTTCCCTACAGGCTCTAAATTTAAAGTATTGAAAAAAAGTATAGCATTTCTTACAAATAATGAATTTGCTATAGACTTATATTTAAAGATAAATTACAGACCAAAAATGGCACTTAAACTTGGCAAATCAGGTGTTCGTTTAGGCTGGGGCTCTACACTTGGTAAATCAAAAAATTCTAGTTATATGATGGTTATTCCATTAAGCGAGTAGAAATATATAATAAAAATGATGCTTGAAAATTATATATGAAAATCCCCCAGTTAATAAAAAGCGCTGTGATTAAAAAAATTAACTGGGGGCACTGTATGATAGGTATACTGGAGTTCTTAAGCGTTTCTCCAATCATCACTGCCACTTGTTCCGCTGGCAACATGTTCCCAAACTATTTTACGATAGTTTAAGCTGACTTTAAATTCTTCAGTTTTATCACTGTTGCCTGGCTCTTGTGCATTAGGCATTAATAATGAGATATCAGTAATAACTGCATCTTCAAAAATTGTAGAAAAATAGTGCTCTTGACCGCCACCAACAGCTGTCCTATACCAGTGCACTTCAACATTATTAAGCTTTTCTCCTTTTGTTAAAGCATTGTATAAAAGTGGAACAGATTTATTAAGCGAGCATGTAAAAATAAATGGTTTGTGTACACGCTGACCACTTGGCTGACCGCTTTGAGTATCTGTTGGCACTGTAACAGTATGGATAATTTCCTGAGCCATAATTTCATCTTCATGGCCTGCTTGATATCGGTTACCAATACTGTCTTCAGTAGAAGCACCACTTGTAATTAAACCTTGTGTTGCTCCTTCAATTTTAATATAAACTGGTGAACTCATAAAGCCTCCTTTTTATTATATTTATGTTTATATACAAACTATATACTATTTATTTATAATTTGCAATAACTTTTTTGATTATATAAATAAATATTTTTTCATATATAAATTTGTTGATTTAATATACAATAATAAATATATTTTTGTCAACAATAAAATTTTATAAATTAAGAGTTTATTGTTTATCATAAACAAATTAAACAAGTAAATATATAGCGTATTCTTAAAACTATTTATTTATTAA
>CAJUJZ010000116.1 GCA_910586745.1 uncultured Mucispirillum sp.
ATGCATTAGAATCAGCAACAGCACCTTCAAACATTAAACCAGTTAACAAAGTAAAAGATATATAATAATTATATGTTTTAGTTACAAAATTTAATGTAAGTTCTGGAAAGTTTTCCATATCTTTTATTGGATAATATTTAAGCATTTCTGCAACTTTTTCATTATTATTTATAGAAACTTTAGATTTTATTACACTTATAAATAAATACTGCATATATAGCTTATTGCGAATACCATTAATATATGGTTCTAATAAACCTAATTTATTAAATATTATATATACAAAATCGCTTGTAATATAATAATCTGTTACATCCAACATATATTGATGATAGTTGTTGTTTGCTATATTATTTGAAAGTTCTTTAGATATATAATCAAGATTTACAAAGCCATTTTCATTATAATAATTTGTCTCATTATAATACTCTACTGCCAGTGATAATGGCTTATAGTTCACTATTATAAATGCTGCAATTAAAATTACAGGTATTAATAATAATAAATATTTCTTTTTATTCACTTACCACCTCGCCGCCTTTTACTGTTAAACCATTGGAATCTATAAGCACTTCCACTCCACCTGCTTTCATTGTGATACTGTCTGTTGCTATATTTACTTCAGTATCTCCAACTGTTATTACTGTAGAATTATCTGCACTAATAGAAACATCACTTTTAGCTGTAACAGAAAGGCTTTCTGACTCTATACTACTTGATTTTTCACTTGAGACTGAAATTGTCTCTTTTACCATTGTAGACATATTTTTATTCACTGTCAAACTATATTCTCCCTCTGTTGTAAGTGTAGTGTCCTTGTTTACCTGCTCTACTAAACTGCCTTTGATTACTGTCTTGCTTTCACCATCTATATTTACAGTCTTATCTAATGTAACACTTTCTTCTAAATTGCCACCTATTATTACTTCCTTGTTTTTCCCAACATTTTCACTGCTGTCTATGGATACATTAATCTTATTACTTGCACCAACATTTAAGGTGTTAGAAAGACCAACTGCTGTATCCTTGCTTAATCCTACCACTGTTAAATATTCGCCACCTACATTCACATCTTTTAATCCTGCTATATTCTGGATATGTGCCTGTAAAATATTTTCTGTATGCGTACCTGTTACTTTGCTTGTTTTATTGTTTAATATTGTCTGGGCATAGTTATTCTGCACTAATTCTTCATAGTCTTTTTCTGCTTTTAAATAGATTTGCTCACTGTCTGGCAGGTTGCTCATTGTAAGCTCGTTTCTGCCCTGCTCTCCCCTGCCAACAGTTTTTGATGATAAGGATGTTTTATGTTTAGATGATATTATCTCATTTTGAATTAATGACGGGCTTGACATATTATACAAACTCCCCGTAATTACTGGCCTGTTTATATCACCATCTATATAAGATATAATTACTTCATCACCCACTCTTGGAACTGCTATGAAGCCTGAATGATTGCTTGCGGCTGGACTTGCATATCTTAAATAGCAGCTGTGAGTATATTTATCATGATTTACTGAGCTGTCATCATATACGCTCTGCACTGACATTGATGAAAGACGAACACAAACTCTGCCATATTCATCTACGACTATGGTATTTCTTTCGCTGTCTATATCTTCACTTTTGCCAATTACTACACCTAATGTTACACCAAAAACATAAGGCTTATCTATATACTTCATTGTGTATGGCATAGTGTTTGGTATTAAATATAATTCATTACTATACATAGAATATAAGGATGGCTCATGCTCTAATAGTCTGCCTCCCTGCTCACTTTTATCATGATAATAATGCTCTATACCTGTTATACGATATGTGTTTTCTTCATCTGAACTTGTTACTGTTAATACATCATTGATATTTAAGGATAATATATTACTTTTTGCTTTAATCTTTGTACGCTCTACATCTCTGCTTAATAAACTTAATGTTGACTGAAACTGAAGACCATTTCTATATGCTCTCTCAGTGAAACTTGCAGTGCTTAAATCTTGATGAAGGGCATAAGCCGTTAATTTATCACGGTTATCTACCTCCCTTTTGCTCCAGTAATTCTGGCTTAAGCATAACTCATCTAAATGGGGTATACATGCATTACTGCTGCTGAATATACTCCATAAACTGCCCATTGACATACCTCTTTCTATATGAGATATACATAAGCTTGACAAATAGTTATCACTGGACGGGTTATAAGGATAGGTTACATGCTTAGAAATTTCTGACATATTAAGCTTGTTATTTTTTAAGTCAAAATCTGATTTCTGCACTGAATCATAAAAATAAATACCTTCTGCGTTTTCCACAAAATATATGCCGTAATTACTGCACAATCTTAATAAAAAGTCTAAATCACTTTCGTTATACTGGCTTATATATTCTTCCTGTTTAAAGCTGTTTTGAATACGAGAAAAATCAAAAGGAATACTTACCGGGCCTTTGGAATTTTCATAAATTATCTGCAATACATCAAGCACACTTTTATTATTATATATTCTATAAGCTTTATTATAACTTAAACGCATAAGCTGAGATGATATTACCATTCGGTAATAATACCTGTGCTCTTTTGTAAAATTGCTGCATAATTCTTTATCACCTAAATATACAGCCTCTTTTACTATGCCTTTAAAAAGCCTGGTTACTGATTGTTTTTCTGCCATATTAGTATATGATGGGTCATTGATATATACACGAACATTCATATCTAAAATGCCATAAATTCCATTACTTAATGGCTCATTAGATACCCCCTCATAATAACAGATACACTCTATATGGTATGGATAATCTAAACGCTCAATTATCTTTGCTTCTGATATTCTGAACTTATGTGCAGGTGCTTCCCTGCTTGTAAAAATTATTTCACTTAATAATTTATCTGCTTTCATAATCATCTCCATATTGTTTATAATATATAAAAATTTACTCTTATATAGATGCTTATAGTTACATTGTTATAAATAAATTATACGATATATATCTTTTTGTTAATTCAATATAATACAATAAATTAAAATTTGTCAACAAAATTATTTCATTAATTATTAAGTTATGATTTAAAGCGATTATCTAAAATATATATAGTTAATAAACAAATTTATTAATTTATCAATGGTTTATAGAAATTACTAAATATAAATTATGAATTAAAAATAAATTAAAATAATGTATTATAAGCAATTACAACATATTATATAATTAACAAATATACTCCCTAATTCTTGTATTGCAATCTTAAGATACAGTATTATTAAAAAAAGATTTCTTCAAAGACACCAAATAATATATAATCTGTATTTTTAGAACAATTTGAATATACAGCAGCTGTAAGCAGGAAAATAAATATCTATAATAAAAATGATAATATGCTGCTAAAAAATAGTATGTTTTAATAAATCTTTTATTAAAACCTTTATTATTTTCAGCTTTCTGCATATCTTACATACAATCATATAAAATATTAATATTTTACTGCTTTTGTTGCAGGCTGGTATCTTGCACCTAATGAAACTAAACTTGATATGGAAAAACCTGCGTTTACAAGGCTTTCTTTTATACTTTTGCCAGAAGCATAAGTTGTTAATACTCCACCTGTTTCTAAAAGAGAATGCAGCTTGCAGAACATATTATCGCTCCACATTTCGCTGTTATGCTTTTTAGAAAATGGGTCAAAATATATAACATCAAACTTATGATTTAATGAATAAATAAAATCTACTGCATCTTGAATATATAATTCCATTGAAAAATTATCTACCAGTTTATTATCCAAAAGACTGCGGACTACTTTATAACCATTTGCAGGCATTAAAATATGGGTATTTTTAACTATATTTATAAGAGCAGCATCTTTTTCAACAGATACTGCATGTATTCTGTTTGTAATACCGCTTTTTAATGCTTCATCAAATGTTACTGCCAAATTAAGACCTACACCAAAGCATATATCTAAAAGCCTTATATCTTTTTCTCTAGCTCTATCTATTATACTTGTGCCATTTACAAATTTATGCAGACTTTCAGTATATGCACCTACTGATTTTGTTTTGTAGGATTCATTATACTCCATACTGTAAAATGTATATGAGCCATCATGCGTATTTATTATCTTCTTATTGCCGTATATACATACAGGCATATTCCTATTAAATATGGCTCTTCCCCTTTTTAGGCGGTCTCAAATCTGGATAACATGCAGGTGTATGAAAATCCTTCTTCATTCTATTAAAATAACCAAACTGTATTTCTGGGCATCTTTTTTTAATAAGTTTCATCATATTTTTTATACCGTGTATTTCGTCCGCCTTTAACTGCAGGCTTGAAAGCAAAAGCTCTGCATCTATATTTAAATTACGCATCTGTATTAAATCAACTTTATGATTTTCTACAAAATCAAGAAGTGCAGATGTTTCTGATGCCCTGTCATTTACTCCAGGAAATGTTAATAAGTTAAGCTGTAAAAATACCCCTGCCTGCTTAATTAATTCTACACTTTTTACTACATCTTTCAATTTATATGTGCGTGGGCGGTAATAAGCATTATATGTGCTTTCTATTACAGAATTTAAGCTGACTCTTACACTGTCCACTCCAGCATCCAGCACTTTTGCTACATTATCAGGTATAGAGCAGTTAGAGTTAAAATTCACTGTTAAGTTTGGATTTTCTCTTTTTATAATTTTTACTGCCTTTGCAATATTATCTGCAGCAAGACACGGGTCACCTTCACAACCCTGACCAAAACTTACAAGGGGGTCTTTCGCTTTCTCACCATGGCGAAGTGCCACTTCTGCAATTTCTTCAGCCGTTGGTGCAAAAGTTATTCTATTCTGTGGCGATGGACAGCATTCTGAAACCTGTAATGAAATACAGCCTACACAGGAACTGTTACATGCAGGGCTTGTTGGAATAGGACATTCCCACCTAGGATAAAATACATTTTTTGCAGCTGTGCAGTGGTACTCTGTGGCACATTTCCTAAGCTGATTATAAAGCCTGTTTTCTGGAGAGTTTTTTATAAATTCATCAACCTGTTTATCAAAATTACATGAAAAATCATAATTTTTAGGGTCCCACTTAGAGATATTATCTATCTGTATTGCAGGTACCACAAAGTAACCGTCAAGGTAACCTACAGCAGTATATGCAAAAAGCGGCATAGTGTAATCTCTAGTTTTTCTATAAGCTGGTAAAAAAAGCCTTAAAAAACCGGGAGATAAAAATACACTTACTGCATAGCCCTCTCTAAACTCCACCATATTCGCCTTATTTTCATCATAGGCGATTGGATGAGTATGTGGCATAAAATAAAGCCTTGATGATTCTGGAAGCCTTATAAGCTCTGTTTCATAAGGAATAAAATCATAAGGGCCGCTGCGAACAGCCATTTTTAGTTCTGGATGGTCAAATATTTCGCCTTTTTCATTAGCATATACTAGATTTGGGATTTTATACAAAACTTTACCTCTACAATTTTTTATATATATAACAAAAAAATTATTTTTTTAAAACATAAAAATTAAGTAAAATATATTGAACTTTATTTAAAAAAATAATATGATACCATAATTTAATGAATGGAGGTTCATAATGACTGATATTATTGATGTATTTGCAAGAGAAATTATTGATTCCAGAGGCAACCCTACTGTTGAAGTGGAAGTTACTACAAGCGGTGGTGTTGCAGGCAGAGCAGCTGTGCCATCTGGTGCTTCTACTGGTAAATTTGAAGCAGTTGAACTTAGAGACGGCGATAAATCACGCTATCTTGGTAAAGGCGTGCAGACTGCAGTTAAAAATGTTAATGAAATTATATGTCAGGAATTAGAAGGTATAGATGTATGCGAACAAAAACTTATTGATGAAGTGCTTTTACAGCTTGATGGCACTGATAATAAATCAAAACTTGGTGCAAATGCAATATTAGGCGTCTCTATGGCTTGTGCAAAAGCTGCAGCTGAATCATGCGGGCTTCCATTATACCGCTATTTAGGCGGCGTATTCGCTCACACATTACCTGTGCCTATGATGAATATTTTAAACGGTGGAAAACATGCCGATAATAATGTAGATATTCAAGAATTTATGGTTATGCCGACAGGTGCAGGCTCTTTTAAAGAAGCATTAAGAATGGGGGCTGAAACTTTCCATGCTCTTAAAAAAGTACTCCATGATAAAGGCTTAAATACTGCTGTTGGTGATGAAGGCGGCTTTGCTCCTAACCTTAAATCAAACGAAGAAGCTCTTGAAGTTATTATAAAGGCAATAGAAACTGCAGGATACAAACCTGGCGATGAGATTATGATTGCCCTTGATGTTGCTTCAAGCGAACTTTATAAAGACGGTTTCTACTACTTAAATGCTGAAAGCTCTCCTAAAAAAACAGCTGAAGAAATGATAGAATACTACACTTATCTTACAAGCAAATACCCTATTATATCAATAGAAGACGGACTTGATGAAGAAGACTGGAATGGCTGGAAAAAATTAACTGATGCTCTTGGTAAAAAAGTGCAGCTTGTAGGCGATGATTTATTTGTTACAAATACTCGCAGATTAGTTCAAGGCATTGACCAAAAAGTTGGTAATGCTATACTTGTAAAAGTTAACCAAATAGGCACCATTACTGAAACTTTAGATGCAGTAGAAACTGCAAAAAAAGCAGGATATACAGCAATTATCTCTCACAGGTCTGGTGAAACAGAAGATACTACTATTGCTGATTTAGCAGTAGCTACAAATGCTGGACAGATTAAAACAGGCGCTCCATCAAGAACTGATAGAGTGGCTAAATATAACCAGCTTTTAAGAATTGAAGAAGATTTACTTGATTCTTCTGATTATCTTGGAAAAGCAGCTTTTTACAACTTAAGATAATAAAATAAGGGGTTTGGTAAAACAAACCTCTTTTATTTTAAAATTTCATATAATGCAGATGTCTTACTGAGCCTGAAAGGCAAAGTATCTAGAATATAAGAACTGCAACAGTTTTAGAAATAGTATTTATAATTATTGAAATTTATACATATAGATTCTTCGCTATGCTCAG
>CAJUJZ010000117.1 GCA_910586745.1 uncultured Mucispirillum sp.
AACGCATCTGACCAGTTATCTATTAATAAAATGTATGCACTTGTAAACCACAGAAGTAATTCTATTGAATTTGGTCCTACTCAAGGTTTATTTCTTGACAAAAACCTCAGAAATAAAGGTATAGGCACATTTGCTTTTAATGAGCTTGTAATATGGCTTAGGGAAAACTTTCAAGAATACTCTATCACCCCTTTTGATTTTATTACAGGCGATAATGTGGAAGATGATGAAAGAGAAATAAGAAACAAGTTTCTTGAAAATTTTGGTTTTACTCTTGGCTTTACTGATGTTACCCAAAGAAATGGTACAATGAAAGCTAAAAAACCTTCTCTTTTAAAATGTTACACTAACACTGAAAAATTAGAAGAAGTAGATATTGAAAAATTCTTTTTTAATCTGCTTAATGAAAGAAATAAGCTTGAAAAAGAATATAATGAATTAAAAATAGAATATGCTGCTCGTGGTGAAGAACTTTTAGGCGGTATGCCAAAAGGTGATTTAATAAAATATACTGTGATAGGTTCAATTTCTGTTCTTGTTATTATGCTTCTGCTGATTTTATAGAGGTTATAATTGAAAAGAATTGGATTTACTACAACTATACCTGTAGAGTTTATAATTGCAGGTGGCAATATTCCTGTTGATTTAAACAATATTTTTGTATGCAGTCCTAACCCAAACCATTTAATTGATGATGCACAGGATGATGGTCTTCCAAGAAACTGCTGTTCATGGATAAAAGGTCTTTATTCTGTAGCTGTCAAAGAAAAAGCAGTAGATGAAATAATATCTGTCACAAATGGCGACTGCAGCAATACACATGCTTTAACTGAGCTTTATTCTGCAAATAATATTAAAGTTCACCCTTTTGCCTATCCTTATGAAGAAAAAGAGCCTTATATGGCTTTAAAAAATCAAATGCTTGCTTTAGGCAGTGCTTTTAATGTTAGTTTTGATGATGTATATGAATGCTGTAAAATCACAGACAAAGTCCGCAAAAAATTAAAGAAAATAGATGAAATGACAGTACAGGGTTATGTTACAGGTTTTGAAAATCATTTATATCTTGTATCTTCTACTGATTTTAACAGTGATGTAGAGAAATTTTCAAAAGATGCTGATGAATTAATAGAAAAAGCTTCCAAAAGAAACATTGAAAATAAATATGTAAGACTTGGCTGTATTGGTGTTCCTACAATCAACCCTGCTATGTATGATTTTATAGAAAGTAAAAACTGTAAAATAGTTTTTAATGAAGTGCAGCGTCAATTTAGTATTCCTTCAGAAAATTCTGATTATGTAAAAAGGTATTTAGAATATACATACCCTTATGGAGTAATGGACAGAATAAAAGATATCAAACAGCAGGTACAGGAAAGAAAAATTGATGGATTAATACACTATGTACAGTCATTCTGTTACAGGCAGATTCAAGATATTTTAATCAAAAAATATTTAAATGTTCCTGTATTAACTATTGAAGGCGACAGCCCTGGCGATATTGACGGCAGAACAAAAATACGCATAGATTCATTTATAGAAATGCTTGAAATGAAAAAAAGAAAGAGAAATATATGAAAAATATTGGTATAGATTTAGGCTCAAGATATGTAAAGCTTGTTAAGGAAGATAATGGAAATATAGAATATAAACTTTTTGATACTGTAAGCTTTTATAAACAGTATATAGCAAGAGATAAAACAAGTACTTATATAGATATAAAAAAACTTGGTATTAGTGATGATTATAAAATAGTTGCTACAGGGTATGGAAGAAACTTAATGTCATTTTCTAATGCTGAAATTATATCAGAAATTAAAGCACATTTCAGGGGTGCATTAAGACAGACTGGAGATGACAGCTTTATATTAATAGATATTGGCGGTCAGGATAGTAAAGTTATTCTTGGAAAAGAAGGATATATAGAAGATTTTATTATGAATGATAAATGTGCAGCAAGTACAGGAAGATTTGCTGAAAATGCCTGCTCAGTTTTAGGAATAAGTATAGATGAGCTGTCAGAAATGCAGCATAACCCTGCTAACCTTTCAAGCACATGTGCAGTATTCTGTGAAAGTGAGCTTATAGGATTTATGGCTTCAGGGGTTGAAATAGAAAGTATTGCTGCAGGTATAAATAAATCAATTGCAAAACGGCTTTTACCGTTGATAAAATCATTTCAAGCTGATACTATATATGCTTCTGGTGGAGTAGCAAACAATAAAAGCTTAATATTATTTATTTCGCAGCTTATAGGTAAAAATGTAACGCCGCTTAATAATCCACAGTTTAACGGTGCATTAGGCTGTCTCCCGCTGTAGAATATTTTTATTATAAGGGTATTTATATGGATATGATTTTAAGAGATATTACTATAATTTTTGCAGTATCTACAATAGTTTTATTAATATGTGCAAAAATAAAAATTCCCGGTATTTTAGGATATTTACTTACTGGTCTTTTGATTGGTCCTAACGGCCTTGCTTTTATCTCTAATACAGAAAATGTATCCCATATGGCAGAAATTGGCGTTATTCTGCTTCTTTTTACTATCGGTTTAGAATTTTCTCTGCAGCAGCTTCTAGCATTAAAACGCTCTGCTCTTGGCGGTGGTATGCTGCAGGTATTTTTAACATCTATTTTCATTACAATTCTTTGCATGATTATGGGTATTAATACAGAGTTATCTATATTTATAGGTATGATAATTGCACCATCATCAACAGCTATTGTATTAAAACTTTTAATGGAAAGGGGTGAAGTAGAATCACCTTATGGCAGAATAACAACAAGTGTGCTTATTTTCCAGGATATTGCAGTAATACCTATGATGCTGATAGCAAGAATGTTAGCCCCAGGAAATGATTCATCTATTGCAGATATTGCAATAACTTTAGGATATGCAATTATTGTTGTAGTGCTTTTATTTGCTGCTGCAAGATTTATTGTTCCAAAGCTTTTAGCAAAAGTTACTAAAACAAGAAGCAGAGAAGTATTTTTATTTTCCATAATATTAATATGTATGATAGTTGCAATTATAACAAATAAAGCTGGTTTATCTTTAGCTCTTGGAGCATTTTTAGCTGGTATGATAGTAAGTGAAACAGGTTACGGCTATCAGGCTCTTGGTAATGTTGTGCCATTTAAAGATGTTTTTACAGGTTTATTTTTCATATCTATTGGTATGATGATTAATGTTAATACATTTTTAGCTCACCCTGCCCTTATTTTATTTTTAGCTTTTCTTGTTATAATAATAAAAGCATTAGTTACAACAATGTCTATAAGTATTTTAGGATATTCTCTTGAAACATCATTAAAAACTGGCCTTGCTCTTGCACAGGTGGGAGAATTTTCTTTTATTCTTGCTACAACAGGTTTACATGATGGCATATTTAATGAGTTTCAAAACTCATTATTTATAACTATTGCAGTTATATCTATGATTGCAACACCTTTTATGATGATATATTCTACACAGATTGCAAAACTGCTTTCAAAACTACCGCTCCCTGCAAATATTATAAAAGGCTATTTCCATGAAAAAAAATCTGATAAAAAAATATTTAATGACCATATAATATTAGTTGGATTTGGACTTTCAGGCAGAATGATAGCAAAAGCAGCAATCCAATCAGGCATTGATTATATAGTTATAGAAATGAACCCAAATACTGTGCAGACTGAAAAACAAAAAGGCACACCTATTTTTTATGGAGATGCATCACAGGAAGAAATATTAGACCATGCATCTATTACAAAAGCACGCTCTATAGTTATTTCTGGGGCAGATTTCCATACTACTAAAAATATAGTAGAAACAGCCAGAAGATTAAATCCTACATTAATTATTATAGCTAGAACACGCTTTAAAGCATATAATGCAGCATTAAAAAAATTAGGTGCATCTGAAATTATTTCTGAAGAAGTAGAATCAGCCGTATCACTGCTTTCTATTGTATTTAAACATTACTATATACCAGAAGAAAATATTGCAGTAATAGAAGCAGAACTTCGTCAGGAAGATATTGCAGCTATTTCTAAAAAACATCAGGGTAAAAAAATCTCTACTCTTGGTGTGAAAGGACTGTCAGTAGAAACAATCACAGTGCCTGTTGGCTCAAAATATTCCGGCTGCTCTATACGGGCTCTTGATGCTAGATTTAAATACAGCATTAATATTATTGCAGTAAAATCTGGCGTACAGGTAAAAGTTTCCCCAGGCTCTGATGATAAAATAAATGACAGAGATGAACTTATAGTTACTGGTAAAAATAGTGATATTGCTATATTTGCATCTATTTTAAATGAAAAAATAGAACCAGCAGGTTAATTTTATACAAATTTTATTTTCATTTGTATATTATAAGCCTGCATAGATATTAAAATAAAACTTATAATATATATATTTAAAGATTTTCTTGTTTTTAATAAAAAAATGGAACAGATAACAACCTGTTCCACTTTCTACAAAAAGGAGGGAGTTTATTTAAATGCATTACTATGCAAAAAAATACTAAAAATACTCTGTTTTATTTGTTTTCCTACTTATTATAAAGGAAATATACATAACAAATGTAAAAATAAAAAGTTTTTTCATTTCTTTCTCCATAATCTCTACAAAATTCATATGATTTATTTATTTCTTTTTATATTTCCCTTATTTTTCACTTGTTTATTATGTAAAAATACTTTATAGTTTTTGCAAAAAGAATATTAATCATACAAAAATAAGGGGATTGATATGTTTGAAACTTTTTATAAATCTTTCAGCCAGAAAGTAGATACTGCTAAAAATAAATTTGGCAGACCACTTACACTAACAGAGAAAATATTATATGCTCACCTTTTTCATAAAAACGAATTAAAGGATTATAAACGCGGCGAAGACTATGTTAACTTTAAGCCAGACAGAGTTGCTATGCAGGATGCTACAGCACAAATGGCTTTATTACAATTTATGAATGCAGGCAAAAAGAAAGCTGCTGTAAAATCTTCCATTCACTGTGACCACCTTATACAAGCTTATAAAGGTGCTGAAATAGACTTACCAGAAGCAGAAAAAACCAATAAAGAAGTATATGAGTTTCTACAAAGCGTTGCAGCAAAATATGGTATAGATTTTTGGAAACCTGGTGCAGGTATTATTCACCAGGTAGTGCTTGAAAATTATGCTTTTCCTGGCGGTATGATGATAGGAACAGATTCTCACACTCCAAATGCTGGAGGCTTAACTATGGCGGCTATTGGTGTTGGCGGTGCAGATGCTGCAGATGTTATGAGCGGTATGGAGTGGGAATTAAAAATACCTAAAATTATAGGAGTTAAACTTACAGGCAGTTTAAAAGGTTTTGCTTCACCAAAAGATATCATTTTAAAACTTGCAGGTATTTTAACAGTTAAAGGCGGTACAGATTCTATTATAGAATATTTTGGCGAAGGAACATTATCACTTCCTGCAACAGGAAAATCAACAGTATGCAATATGGGTGCAGAAGTTGGTGCAACAACATCTATCTTCCCTTTTGACAACCACACTGCTGATTATCTAAATGCGACTGGCAGAAACGATGTGGCATCTATTGCTGAAAAATATAAAGAATACTTAAAAGCAGACGATGAAGTTTTAAATAACCCTGAAAAATATTATGATAAAGTTATAGAAATAGATTTAGACAAATTATCCCCTTATGTTAATGGTCCATTTACTCCAGATGCTGCATCTAAAGTAAGCGAAATGGCTGCAAAATTAGCTGAAAATAACTACCCCGATAAAGTAGAAGTTGCACTTATTGGCTCATGTACTAACTCATCATATCAGGATTTAGGCAGAGCTGCTAATTTATTAGAGCAGGCTGTTGCTAAAAATATACCATTAAAAGCTGAATTAATTATTAATCCAGGCTCTATTTTAGTTTTAGAAACAGCTAAAAGAGATAAGATTATAGATATTTTTAAAAATGCAGGTGCAGTTATTATGACAAATGCCTGTGGACCTTGTATTGGGCAGTGGAAAAGAATAACTGATGATAATGAAAGAAAAAATACGATTGTAACTACATTTAACAGAAACTTTGCAAAACGAGCAGATGGCAACCCCAACACTTATGCCTTTATAGTTTCACCAGAAATGGCTGTTGCTTATGCAATCTCTGGCAGATTAAGTTTTAATCCTGAAAAAGATACTGTTAAAGATAAAGATGGAAATGATGTAATGCTTAGTGCTCCATCATGGGAAGCTTTACCAAAAGCAGGCTTTGTAAAATGTGATAAAGGCTTAATCACCCCGCCAGAAAATGGTGATGATATTACTGTAAAAATAGATGCCTCATCTTCAAGGCTTCAAATATTAAAACCTTTTGCAAAATGGGATAGTAGTGACATAACAGATGCTGACCTTTTAATAAAAACAAAAGGCAAATGTACTACTGACCATATCTCTATGGCAGGACCATGGTTAAAATTCAGAGGCCACTTAGAAAATATTTCTGATAATATGCTTATGGGTGCAGTAAATGCTTTTAATGATGAAACAAACAAAGTAAAAAATAACTATACTCATGAATATTCTGCTGTTTCTGCTGCTGCAAAATATTATAGAGATAATAAAAATGGCTCTATAGTTGTTGCAGAAGAAAACTATGGTGAAGGCTCATCAAGAGAGCATGCTGCAATGGAGCCAAGATTTTTAGGTGTAAAAGCAATTATTGCAAAAAGCTTTGCAAGAATACATGAAACTAACTTAAAAAAACAAGGTATGCTTGCCCTTACCTTCCAAAATAAAGATGATTATAATCTTGTGCAGGAAGGCGATTTAATATCTATTACAGGCTTGAAAGATTTTGCTCCTAACAAAGAGCTT
>CAJUJZ010000118.1 GCA_910586745.1 uncultured Mucispirillum sp.
CCCCATATTTTTAATAATTATATTTCTTTTCTAGTAATTGCTAAGTTTTTCTGAGCAACACTCATTAAAAGTTTAATACGGTTTAACTGGTTAACTTCACTTGCACCTGGATCATAATCTACAGCTGCAATATTTACATTGTCATAAGCAACCCTTAATGCTTTCATAACACCTTTACCTGTAACATGGTTTGGAAGGCATGCAAATGGCTGAACACAAAGAATATTACCAACGCCACCTTCTATTAACTCTACCATTTCAGCAGTTAAAAGCCAGCCTTCACCAGACTGATTACCAAGAGAAACTATTTTTTCAGCTAAATGTGCAAGTTCAAAAATATCAGGCATAGCATCAAAATGTTTACTTTTTCTTAATGCTTTACGCATAATATTTCTTTTTCTTTCAATCATCCATATAATATATCTTGCAACATATTTACGGATTTTAGAGCCTGCCATATATTTGCTTCTATATATGTCATCATAAGCACTGTAAAGAACAAAGTCCATAAAGTCAGGCACAACAGCTTCGCCACCTTCCCTTTCTATAACTTCTACAGCTTTATTATTTGCATCAGGGTGAAATTTAATTAATATTTCACCTACAATACCAACTCTAGGTTTACGAGTTTCATTCATTGGTATATTATCAAATTCTTCCACAATATCATTAACATCTTTTTTAAACTGATGCCAGTTATAGTTAAATACATTTCTTGCACATAAATCTGACCATTTATGATATAATGCTTCAGTTTCGCCCTTTATCTTTTCATAAGGACGGCATCGGTATAACATTCTCATAAGTAAATCGCCATATAATATAGCCATAACTAAACGCCTTACCATTGGCATAGTTACTTTAAAACCTTCATGAGTTTCCATACCATGCAGGTTAAAAGAAAGTACAGGTATATGACTTAAACCAGCTCTGTTTAATGCATTTTTAAGCCAGCCTATATAGTTTGTAGCACGGCAGCCACCTGCAGTTTGAGAAATAAGTAATGCAACCCTTTCAGTATCACATTCTGGCGACATTACATAATTTAATAACTGACCTACTGCCACAATAGCAGGAAAACATGCGTCATTATTAATATGTTTTAAACCGCATTCTATATCGTTCCTATCAGTTGTTTCTAATACTTTTACTTTATAACCTTCAGCAGTTAAAGCTTCTTTCATTAAATGCATATGAATAGGAGAAAGCTGCGGAATAATAATAGTATGAGTATCTTTCATTTCTTTTGTAAATTCTGCACCTTTTTTAGCAGGTGTAAAACTTCTACTGATACCACGCTTTTTCCTATCTTGAATAGCTGCCATAAGTGAGCGTATACGAATACGAACAGCACCTAAGTTACTGCCTTCATCTATTTTTATAACTGTATAAAGTTTGTCATGTCTATTTAAAATATCATAAACCTGCTCAGTAGTAACAGCATCAAGACCACAGCCAAAAGAGTTAAGCTGAATTAATTCAATATTATCATGCTGTGAAACAAAACTAGCAGCTTTATATAACCTTGAATGATATGTCCACTGGTCAACAGCATTCATTGGTCTTTCAACTGTTGCAAGGTGAGCAATAGAATCTTCAGTTAATACTGCAAGTCCATTAGATGTAATAAGCTCAGGAATACCATGGTTTATTTCAGTGTCAATATGGTATGGTCTGCCTGATAAAACAACGCCTTGAATACCATATTTTTCTATATATGCAAGAGTTTCTTCTCCTTTTTCGCGAATATCCTTTTTAAAGTTTTTCATTTCTGCATCTGCTTTTCTTGCAGCAATGCGCACTTCCTGTTCTGGAATATTAAATTGTTTAAACATTTGAACAAGAGAGTTTTCTAAGTATTTATAATCATTTAATGGTAAAAATGGTCCAATAAAATCAACTTTTTCATGAGCTATTGCATCAACATTTAATCTGATAACTTCAGGATAACTGCATACTACAGGACAGTTATAGTTATTATCTGCACCTTCTTCATGCACTTCTTTTTGAATACATGGGTAAAATATGCGTTTAATACCTTTGCTGATTAAATTCATTATGTGACCATGCACTATTTTTGCAGGATAACATACTGTTTGAGATGGAATAGTTTCAAGACCGGTATTAAATAATTCTTTTGATGATTTATCAGATATTTCTACTCTGAAACCAAGACTTGTAAATAATGTAAACCAAAATGGATAATTTTCATAAATATTTAATACTCTTGGAATACCAACAACACCACGAGGTGCATTTTCTTTATTTAATGGAATATAGTATTCAAAAAGACGCATATTTTTATAAGCATAAAGGTTAGGAAGTTTATTTGCATCTTCTACTTCCTGAACACCTTTTTCACATCTGTTACCAGTAATATAGCGTTTTTTATTACCACCAAACTTATTAACTGTTAATAAGCAGTGGTTAGAGCAGCGTTTACATCTAACATTAACTGATTCCATTTGGAAACTGTCAATATCTTCGGCTTTAATAATAGTGGAATGTTTGCCTTTTTCACTTCTTTCTTTTGCAATTAATGCTGAACCAAAAGCACCCATATGTCCAGAAATAGCAAACCTTGTTACTTTACTGCCAACAGAAAGTTCAAAAGCTCTTAATACTGCATCATTAAAGAATGCTCCACCCTGCACAACTACATGTTCACCCAAATCTTCAACACTGCTCATTTTAATAACTTTATATAATGCATTACGCACAACAGAGTATGAAAGACCTGCAGAAATATCACTTACAGATGCACCTTCTTTTTGTGCCTGTTTAACTTTTGAGTTCATAAATACTGTGCATCTTGAGCCTAAATCAACAGGATATTCTGCTTTAAGTGCAGCTGAAGCAAAATCTTGAACTGTAGACTGCACAGATTTTGCAAAGTTTTCAATAAATGAGCCGCAGCCAGAAGAACATGCTTCATTTAATACAATTTTATCTATTGCACCATTACGCACATACATACATTTCATATCCTGACCGCCAATATCTAAAATAAACGATACATTAGGCACAAAATATCTTGCTGCAGTAAAGTGAGCAACAGTTTCAACTTCCCCTTCATCAACACCAAGAGCAGCTTTAATTAAGCCTTCGCCATATCCTGTAATACATGAATTAGCAATATACGCTCTTTCTGGCAGTGCTGCATATATTTTTTCTAATACAAGTAAAACAGATTTTACAGGGTTACCAAGGTTTGATGAGTATGATTCAAATAATAAATTATCTTCTTTATCTACTAATATTGCTTTTGTAGTAGTAGAGCCAACATCTAATCCAAGATAAAGCTCCCCTTCTGCAAAAGATAAATCTTTTTTATTTAAAACACCTTCTTTAGAGTGGCGTTCTTTAAATTCTTTATAATCTTTTTCTGATTCAAAAAGACGGGGCAGCTGCTCAATCTCACTATCTACTTTAGTATTTTGCAGTGTTTCTACTTTATCAATAATAGATTTAAAAGAAACTTCCTCACTTTTTTTAGAAACAAGTGCTGCACCCATAGCAACAAAAAGCTGTGGATGTTCTGGGAAAATAACTTCATTTGGAGTTAAAGATAATGTTTCAATAAACCTTTTACGAAGTTCTGATAAAAAAAATAACGGACCGCCTAAAAATGCAACATTGCCAGAGATTGTTCTACCGCATGCAAGTCCGCCTATAGTCTGGTCAACAACAGCCTGAAAAATAGAAACTGCAATATCTTCTTTTGCTGCCCCTTCATTTAATAATGGAAGTACATCTGTTTTAGCAAATACACCACATCGTGCAGCAATAGGATAAATAGTTTTATAGTTTTTTGCCATTTCATTAAGACCTGCTGCATCAGTTTGAAGAACAACAGCCATTTGGTCAATAAATGCCCCAGTGCCGCCAGCACATGTTTCATTCATTCTCTGGTCTATGCCGTTATCAAAAAAAGTAAGCTTAGCATCTTCACCACCAAGCTCAATTGCCACATTTGTTTCTGGAATTTTAGTTTTAATACATTCTGTAGATGCAATAACTTCTTGTATAAAATCAACACCAAGCCATTGAGATACAGATATACCGCCAGAACCTGTAACATTAATTGTTATATATACATCTGGAAATTCTGCATAAGCTTCTTTTATTAATACAGTTAATGTGTTACGCATATCAGATAAATGTCTTCTATACTGATGATAAAGCATAGTATCATGTTCATCAGTAATTACGATTTTGATTGTAGTAGAACCAATATCAAGCCCCATATGATAAATTTTCTTATTCATATTACACCTAATAAAAAAAAATAAAAAATAATAAAAATATAAAAATACCAAAAAAGTATTATTTAAAATATATGATTTTTAATATATTGTCAAACAAAAATAATAGACATATTTTGTTATTCTGTATATATAAAAATACCTTGTAAAACACAAGGTATTTTATGGATTAAGGCTTGATATTATTAAAATTTATTAAACTATTACATTTAACTTTTTCTATATGATTTTAAATCAACTATACTTGCTGATGTATGTTTAACTGACCATTTATATACAACTACTTCTGCTGAATATTTTTGGTCAGGATTACCACCATAAAGCCTGTTTGTATATGAAATCATAATTAATTTAGATTTATCTTTTGATAAATCAATACATTCATAAGGCTCAGCAGGTAAATCCTGTATATTTCTGCAAGTTAAATCAGTTAAAAATACACTTTTATCTGTTATTACTAACACTTTATTATCAGGCAGACTTTCAAAGCATAATGCCTGATATATAATTGGCGATGGATTATATACCCTTCGATTATCACATTCCTCTTCATCTTTTAACACTGCATATTTCAGATTAGCTTCTTTATCAAAAATCATTAAACCGCCAATATCTGAAAAAGAACTTGCTATTGTTGCCCACACTCTGCCTGCAGCAATACCTGTGCTGAAAAAACCATACCTCTGAAAATGAGTGTAAACCTTCTCTGTTTTTTTATTGTATACAGCTATTGCACCCTTTTCTTCTTCGCTGCAGTCAGTAGCAGCAGTAATAAGTAAGCCGTCATCAGAAACAGTAATACCAAGCCAGTCTATTAAATCATCTGTAAATTCAAAACTGCATACTAATTCTAAATCAGTATTATATATTTCCCAGAATTTACCTTTTATATTAACAGCATAACCATTGCTTATTATCCACTTATTTCCTTCTAATACTGCTATTTCATTTAAATGGTGTAAGTTTGTATGTATTTCACAATCATCAATAGTTATAGAGCTGTTATTATCTTCTTCATCTACTGTATATAAATGAAGCCTGTTGTGGCGTATAATTAAAAATCTTACTTTATTATTTTTATTAAATATATGCAGAAAATCCATATCATGCATATAAGATTCTTTATGCATTGAGCCAATCCATTCAAACTCATCATCACTGGAACAGTAAAAATCAATAATTTCTTCATACTGGGAAAATTGTGAGATAAAAACAAGATAAAGCCTGCCGTCTATATAAATATAGTCAAGCAGCATATCTTCTTCAAACTCAAACTCCCATTTTTTAATCATTTCACCACCTAAACTCATATGATAAAATGTAAAAAAATTAAATGTATTTTCAAGAATTATAAAAGAAATGCTGTCTACAAATTTTATTCTTTTTAAAACAGCCGAACAAGTGTCGGAAAAAGCTGAAAGATTATTCAGCTTAAATGATGTTAACTTCTCAAACAAAACTTCACTCTCTATAAAATATTTTGGGGAAAATTACTAGCATATTTTATATATTAAGTCAAGTATGATAAATATTATACATCAGCCTACTACATTAATAAGATGACCAACTCCTTTTGATACTTCTATATTTGCTCCAGCCATACTTGCCTGTTTAGTAGCTGTATCTGTGTTAGTAAGCTCTGTAATACCATGCTGGTGAGATATACCTTTTGATTTATTTGCAGCTGCAATAGAATATTCCATACCTAACATCTGCGATTTTTCAAAAGAAGGTAAACCAGAAACATAAGCCATGATTACACTCCTGCTGGGTTATCCCCATAGATATAATTTATGAAATAATTATTTATTTGTCAATATAAATAATTATTTACTTGCATTATCCATTGTTTTATCAACTGTTTCTCTACCATAAGAGTTATTAATGGAATATAAAACAATATCTTTTGGTGATATATATGATGCTGGTGGTGTTACTCCGCAGTATTCAATATTTAAATAATCATAAAACTCTTTTTCTGTAATATTGCCTGTATTTATCATAAGAGATGTCTGCACAATATTTGTATATATTTCCATATTAACAGCCTTCAGCACTGCTTCTGCTTGAGAAATATTTTTCTGACCATAAAGATTTTCTAAAAAAGAAACAAAATTCATACTAAAATCATCTATGGCTTTTTTTGCTGGAGTAGAAACTGCATATTCCTGCATTTGAGTTTCCGTTAAATTATCATTTACCATTTCATTATTTATTTGAATAAAAAGAGCACCAAGTTTTTTTGCATCATTACATGCTATTTTTATAGTTCCCTTTTTAATATTTTCAAAAGTTTCATAACCAAGACTATTATCTGTTATTTGTACATTATTATTACTTGATATAAAACTTTTATCAGAACGAAGGCTGCTTGTTATGATAACAGCCATAACTATCACACCTAAAAACAGCATAAAGCCAACTGATTTATATAATATACCTGATTTTTTAGTTTTATTTTTTTTCATTATAAAGCCTCATTAATTTATTTAAAACACATATAAAAGTATATTACATTCTTTTTTATTTCAATATAAACTTATGCTTCTTAA
>CAJUJZ010000119.1 GCA_910586745.1 uncultured Mucispirillum sp.
AAACTCTGCCAGAATATATTTTAGATAAATATAACTTTCCTAATATAAAAGATGCTGTTAAAACACTCCATTATCCAGAAACAAAAGAAAATGTTGAAAGTATAGTAAATAGAAAACATCCTGCATATGTAAGATTTATATATGAAGAACTTTTTTATTTACAGATTGTAATGCAGCTTAAGCGTAAAACATATACAAAAGGTATTGGTATAAAATTTAATATAGACAAAGAATATCTTGAAGAAATTAACCAGATTATGCCTTTTAAACTTACAAAAGGGCAGAAAAATGTGCTGCTGGACATTTTTAATGATATGGTGAAAAATAAGCAGATGAATAGACTTATTCAAGGCGATGTTGGAAGTGGTAAAACTATAATAGCCTTTATTTCTGCAGCAGTTGCTGTGCATAATGGTTATCAGGCAGTTATACTTGCTCCAACAGAAGTTCTTGCAGACCAGCATTATAATAATGCAGAAAAATTTTTCAGTAAATTAAATATTAATGTATGTCTGTTAACTGGCTCTGTAACTAAAAAAAATAAAGAAATAATTAAAAACAATCTTGTAAATGGTGAAATAGATATAATTATAGGTACGCATGCTTTAATAGAAGATGATGTAGAATTTAAAAAGCTGGGGTTTATTATAGCTGATGAGCAGCACCGTTTTGGAGTTCATCAGCGTAAAATATTAATAGATAAAGGTTATAATCCAGATATTTTATTAATGACCGCAACACCAATACCTAGAACATTAGCTATGACTCTATATGGTGATTTAGATGTAAGTGTAATTTATGAGCTGCCGCCAGGAAGAATACCATGTATTACAAAAGCATATAAGGCATCACAGTTAACAAATGCTTTTGATTTTGTAGAAAAAATACTTAATGATAAAAAGAAAGCATACTTTATATATCCATTAATTGATGAAAGCGATAAGTTAGAATTAAAAGCTGCAACACAAAGTTATGAAGAAGTGAAAAAATATTTCAGCGATAAAAAAGTAGGTCTTTTACATGGGAAAATGAAGCCAGATGAAAAAAGGAAGCTTTTACATAATTTTAAATACAGCGATATGGATATTCTTGTATCAACTACTGTTGTAGAAGTAGGTGTTGATGTGCCGGAAGCAACAGTGATATTAATAGAAAATGCTGAAAGATTTGGTCTTTCACAGTTACACCAGCTTCGCGGCAGAGTTGGAAGAAATGATATTCAGTCATACTGTCTTTTAGTTGCATCTGACAAAATTAGTGAATATGGTGAAAAGCGTATAAAAGCAATGCTTGAATATAAAGATGGATTTAAACTTGCAGAAGCTGATTTAGAGCTTAGGGGGCAGGGAGATTTTTTTGGAACAAAACAGTCTGGTATACCTGATATGCATTTTGCTGATATTATAAAAGATATAAAAATAATACAGCAGGTAAAAAATGATGTTGCAAACATACTTGAAGAAGATGCAGACTTATCTATGAAAAAAAATAATATTCTTTATAACAGACTTAAAGTAATGTATAAAGATTCTACATCATATTTTGGAATAGGATAATTTGTATAGAAATATAAATAATTTTATAGTATTATAGATAAAATTTATATAAAGGTTAGAATATGAAAGCAACAGTTGTTAAAAACTCTTTGTTAAGCGATAAATTTGGTTATTTAGAGCTTAAATGCCCAAAAATAGCAAAAGAAAAAAATGCTGGCCGTTTTTTTATGATTTCTCCACACAGTGATAATGTATACCTTACAGATACTCTTTTAAAAAGACCATTTGCAATATGCGATATTACATCAAGCGATACTTTTACATGTCTTTATATGATAACAGGCAGAGGAACAAAAGTATTATCAGAAGCACTTCCTGGTAATAACTTTTTAGTAACAGGGCCTGTTGGTAATTTTTTTAAGTTTGAAAAGGGTGCAGATGTTGCATTAATTGCTGGCGGTATTGGGCTTGCACCAATGATTAATGCTGCAAAAAAATTAAAAGAAATGGGCTCAAAAGTTACTCTTTATTATGGCGGCAGAAGTAAATCAGATATTTTAATGTATGATTTTCTTCAAACAATATGCGATGAACTTATTATTACAACTGATGATGGCACATTAGGTATCAAAGGTAATATTATAGTGCCATTAAAAAATAATATAAAAGAATACAAAAAAATATATGCATGCGGTCCAAATAGAATGCTGCAGGCTGTTACCATTTTATGCAGTGAAAATAATGTGTCTATAGATGTTTCTCTTGACGAGCAGATGGGATGCGGTGTAGGTGCCTGCCTTGGCTGTATGATTACAGTTATAGAAAATGGTGAAAAAGTTATGAAACGCTGCTGTGTGGAAGGACCTATATTTGATGGAACAAAAATAGACTGGGATTCTCTTATCAGGTGATAATTATGGATAGATTAAAAACAAATATATGCGGTATTGAATTTAAAAATCCAATAATTGCTGCAAGTGGCACTTTTGGTTACGGTTTAGAATTTAAACGATTTACAGATATAGAAAAAATAGGCGGTATATCTGTTAAAGGTATATCTTTACATGAAACTTATGGCAATCCAATGCCTAGACTTGTAGAAACATACTCTGGTTTACTTAATGCCATTGGTCTGCAGAATGTGGGTGTGGAAAAATTTATAAAAGAAAAACTCCCAGCATTAAAACTATTAGATACTCGCATTATTGTAAATTTTTGGGGTAAAACAATAGATGAATATGTGGAAGTTGCAAAAATATTAGACAGTACAGAAAGAGTAGATATGCTTGAAATGAATATTTCATGTCCTAATATTAAAGAAGGCGGTATATCTTTTTCATCAAGTCCAAAAGCTGTTGAACAGGTTATATCAGCATGTAAAAAAGTTATAAGTAACAAACCTTTAATAGTAAAACTTTCACCAAATGTTCAAGATATTAAACCATTTGCTAAAGCTTGTGAAGATAATGGTGCAGATGCTGTTTCTGCTATAAATACTCTTGTAGGTATGGCAATAGATGTAGAAAGAATGAAACCAGTTCTTGGAAATGTTACTGGCGGGTTAAGCGGTCCTGCAATTAAACCTGTTGCTTTAAGAATGGTAAAAGAAGTGTTTGAAACTGTTAAAATACCTGTAATAGGTATAGGCGGTATAGGCAACTGGAAAGATGCAGCTGAATTTATTTTAGCAGGTGCTTCTGCTGTGCAAATAGGAACAGCTAATTTTATAAATGCAAATGTATGCAAAGAAACAACTGATGGTTTAAATGAATATTTAGAGCGTAAAAATATTGCTAACTTTAAAGAAATAGTTGGCAGGGCGGTATCCTGTTGAAATCAGAATTAGTTATATCAGATAAATGGAGAGATTTTCAGTTAATAGATTCTGGAAATGGTGTTAAATTAGAAAAATGGAATAAATATCTTCTTTTAAGACCAGACCCACAGGCAGTATGGGCAAAAAGTGATGATAAACTTTGGTCTAAAGCAGATGCTGTTTACACAAGAAGCTCAAATGGCGGCGGTCAGTGGAAATTTTATAATATGTCTATACCAGAATCATGGAATGTAACTTATAATGATATGGTATTAAAAGTTCGCCCTACAGGCTTTAAACATACTGGACTTTTTCCAGAACAGGCAGCAAACTGGGACTGGATATCAGGTATTATAAAAGAAAAAAAAGCATCTAATATTATTAATCTTTTTGGATACACTGGGGCTGCAACTGTTGCAGCTGCATTAGCTGGTGCAAATGTATGCCATGTAGATGCATCAAAAGGAAGTGTCAGCTGGTGTAAAGAAAATATGCAGCTCTCAAAAGTGACGGATGGAAAAGTCAGGTTAATTGTTGATGACTGTATGAAATTTATTCAAAGAGAAGAAAGACGAAATAAAAAATATGACTGCATAGTTATGGACCCACCATCTTTTGGCAGAGGTGCTTCTGGTGAAGTGTGGAAGTTAGAAAAAGATTTGTGGAACTTGCTTATTGCTTGTAAAAAAATATTATCAGATAATCCAAAGTTTATTTTAATAAATTCATACACTTCTGGATTATCCCCGCTTTCTATATATAATATTTCTATGGACTGCTTTGGAGATTTACTCCATAAAAACAGCAGTCTGTTATGTGGTGAAATAGGTCTACCATTCAGGAAAAACAGGAGGATTATGCCATGCGGCACTTATTGCAGAATTGTATTTTAGTTTTATTTTCTATTATTTTATTATCAGGGTGTGCTGCAAAGATTAATGCTTCAAAAATTATCCCTGCAGGAGCAACAGAAGTAACAAGATATAAAACAGTTGCTTTTTTAGACTTTTCTGGAAACAAGGGCAGAGATATTTCAAGCAGGCTTGAAACTGTTGTTATTAAAGCAGAAGTTAATGATAAAAAACAGTATTCTGTTGTGGATAGAGCAAATATTGATAAAATTATTAAAGAACAGCAGTTTCAAATGACTATGGCAAACCCAGATACTATTGTAGATTTTGGACAATTAGTAGGTGCAGAAGCTGTATGGGCAGGCCATGCACAGTCTACTTATAATGTGAGCCGCTCTTATGAAACCAGGTCTAAATGTATGAACTATGTTGACGGAAAATGTCAGTATTTCAGAGAATATATAGTACCTTGTGAAACTAGAGATATGCTTATAAATGTAACACCTAAACTTACATCTATATCTACAGGACAGGTAGTTTATGCAAAAGAGTTTAAAGGTAAAGATTCTACTTATGGCTGTTCTGACAATCTTTTTACTACACAATCGGAAGGTGAGTTATATGAAAGTGCATTAAGAAACATTTTATATAATTTTAGACTTGATATTGCACCATATTTACAGACTATACAAATAAAATTAATGTCTAATACTGACGGCACAAATGATACATCAAAACTTTTATTGAAAAATGGTATATCATTTGCAAAAAATGACAGAATGGAAAAAGCATGCGAACTTTGGCAGAATGGTTTAAAAGAATCACCTTATTCTATAAGCTTAAATTATAATGTTGGCGTATGCAGAGAACTAGCTGGTAAATTTAATGATGCATTATCTTACTTTTCAAAAGCAGAAGATTATGCAGGTAAACCTGTGAGAGTAATTTCTGATGCTATCAACAGAGCAAAAGAAAGTATTGAAAACCAAAAAACATTAAAACAGCAAATGTAATTATAAATATAAAATAATATGAACATAAAGCCTTGTTTATAACTATTCAGGACTTATGGACTTATGATTAATTTAAGAAAAATCATAAAAAAAGGCTTAAGCCTTTAAAGCCTAAGCCCAGAATTATATTACATATTTTATTTATTATACATTAACAATGCCTTCAAAGCTTTTATTTGTTTTATATTTAGATATAAGTGGGTCTATTTCATTTTCAATAAATTCAACAGTCTGTTCTGGAGCTCTGCCAATAAATTCTTTAGGGTTTAAGATATGCTCAATATCTTTTTCATCTAAAGGTATTTTATCATCAGCAATAACTCGTTTTAATAAGTCATTATCAAGGCCATCCTGTTTAACGCGTTTTCCTGCTGCCATAGAGTGAACACGAATTTGCTCATGCATTTCCTGACGGTCTGCACCACGCTGAACTGATTCCATAATAATATTTTCTGTAGCCATAAATGGCAGTTCTTCAGATATGCGTTTTGCAATAACTTTTTCATATACGACTAAACCGCTTGTAATATTTAAAAGCAGCTCTAATACAGCATCAGCAGCTAAAAATGTTTCAGAAATAGAAAGTCTTCTGTTTGCTGAATCATCTAATGTTCTTTCAAACCACTGAATAGAATGAGTGTAATAAGTATTTGATGATGCTGCAATTATAAAGCGGGAAAGGGCACATACTCTTTCACTTCTCATAGGGTTGCGTTTATAAGCCATAGCACTAGAACCGATTTGATTTTTTTCAAATGGTTCTTCTACTTCTTTTAAGTTTGCTAAAAGTCTTATATCTGTAGCAAATTTATGTGCAGATTCTGCAAGACCTGCTAAAACAGCAATAATTCGAGAATCCTGTTTTCTTGTATAAGTTTGTCCGCTCACTCCAAATACTTTTTCAAAACCCATTTTAGAAGATACTAATTTATCTAAATGTCTTACTTTTTCATGGTCATTATTAAATAAGTGAAGGAAAGAAGCCTGTGTTCCTGTAGTTCCTTTGACGCCTCTAAATCTTATATTTGAAAGTTCAAATACAAGATTTTCTAAATCAAGCATAAAATCCTGCATCCATAATGCAGCTCTTTTTCCAACTGTTGTAAGTTGAGCAGGCTGAAAATGAGTGAAACCTAAAGCTGGTAAATCTTTATATTTTAAAGCAAAAGCTTTTAAGTTTTCTAAAACTGCTACAAGTTTACTGCGAACAAGCTCTAATGCTTCTTTCATAACAATAATATCAGTATTATCACCAACAAATGCACTTGTTGCACCTAAATGGATAATAGGCATAGCAGAAGGGCAGACTTTACCAAAAGTATGAACATGAGCCATAACATCGTGTCTAAATTTCTTTTCCATTTCTTTTGCATATTCAAAATCAATATCTTCAATATGGTTTTTCATTTCATTGATTTGTTCCTGAGTGATATTTAAGCCAAGCTCTTTTTCTGATTCTGCAAGAGCAAGCCAAAGTTTTCTCCATGTAGTAAATTTTTTGTTTGGAGAAAATAAATAAAGCATTTCTTTAGAAGAATATCTTTCTTCAAATGGTGTTTTAAATCTGTCAAATTCGTTCATTCTCTTATCCTGTTAGTAATATTTTC
>CAJUJZ010000120.1 GCA_910586745.1 uncultured Mucispirillum sp.
GATGGAGAGTGGACATCTGAAAAAGCAAAAGAACACCAAAAAGAAATGTTTGAAACATTAGCAAAAGAAATAAATGGAAAAAATAAGTAATATTTAAAAATTTTTCTATTATGCGAAGTCTTTTGTCGCATTAAAAAATATAATATTAAAAACCAAATATATAATTTGGTAAAAATAAATTTTATGAGGTGAAATTATGGCATTTTATTGCAAATATTGTGGTGAAGAATATAGTGATTTAAGCCGTTTGCTAAATTATTCCTGTAGTAGAAACCCTAATGGCAATTACCATCAACCTTATGAAGGTTGTCATGCTAACCCATTTTACTGCAAATATTGTGGTGAAGAGTATAGTGATTTAAGTCGTTTGCTAAATTATTCCTGTAGCAGAAACCCTAATGGTAATTACCACGAACCATTATAAAATTACATAAGAAGTAAATTTTTAAAAGCTCTATGCAGTATATGCAATACTGTATAGAGCCATTTTTTTTTACAGATTTCAATATTTTATTTGCAAAATCTTTTTATATATGGTATCAAATTTCTTTATAGTGTATTTTATTAATTAAAAGGCGGACAAAATGTTTAAGAAAATTGAGGAAATATTTTCTATTCCAGAATTAAGAAAGCGTATTTTAATGACCTTAATGCTTTTAGCAGTGTTTCGTATAGGTGCACATGTGCCTACTCCCGGTGTTAATGGTCATGCATTATCTCAATTTTTTCAGAATGCAGGTAACAGTTTACTAGGTTTCTTTGATATGTTTACAGGTGGTGCATTAGAAAAACTTACAGTTTTTGCAATGGGTGTTATGCCTTACATTTCTGCATCAATCATTATGGAACTTTTAGCTGTTGTTATTCCTACTCTTGCTGAGCTTAAAAAAAGAGGCAGTGAGGGTAGAGCGAAAATAACAAAATATACAAGATATTTAACTGTTGTTGTTGCAGTTATTCAAGGGCTTGCAATATCAATAGGTATTGAAAATATGAGAGCACCAGATGGCTCACCAATTGTTTTTATGGACGGCTGGCAGTTTAGATTTATTGCTACATTGACTCTTACAACAGGCACTATGTTTTTAGTATGGCTTGGTGAGAAAATAACTTCTTACGGTGTTGGTAATGGTATGTCATTAATCATTATGGCGGGTATTATATCAGCATTTCCTGGTGCAGTTATAAACACTTATTCATTAATGGAAACTGGCACAGTTCAAATTATTCCATTAATTATAGCTGTTGCGATTATGGTTGGTGCTTTTATAGCTATTGTATTTATGGAAACTTCTCAAAGAAGACTGCCTATTCAGTATGTTCGTAAAGGAAATGCTGGCGGCACTGTTAATGCAGGCAATTCATATTTGCCATTAAGGCTAAACCCTGCAGGTGTTATTCCTATAATCTTTGCTTCTACATTAATCACACTTCCTGCTACACTTGCAACATTTATGCCGCAGGACCCGCTGGTGCAAAAAATTAACTTTTTCTTTTCCCCAGAATATCCAGTATATTATGTGTTAGAATTAACTTTAATTATATTCTTTACATATTTTTATACATCAATTATCTTCAATCCAACAGATATTGCAGATAATATTAATAAATCAGGTGGTGTAATGCCTGGCAAACGCCCTGGTATTGAAACAGCTAACTATATAGACTATGTGCTTACACGCCTTACATTTGTAGGTGCAATATATTTAGCAATAGTTTCTGTTATGCCACAATTATTTATTAGAGCATTTGGGCTGCCATTCTATTTTGGTGGAACAAGTCTTTTAATTGTAGTGGGAGTTGGTCTTGATGTTATTCAAAAGATAGAATCTCACTTACTTACTCATAACTATGACGGCTTTCTTAAAAAAGGCCGCATTAGAGGGAGAAATTGGTCATGAAAAACATTGTATTTTTAGGTGCACCTGGTGCAGGCAAAGGAACACAGTCTGAGTATATTATTAAAAAGTATGGTATAATACAAATCTCTACTGGTGATATGTTAAGAGCAGCCGTTAAAGCAGGCTCACCACTTGGAAAAGTTGCAAAAGAGTTTATGGATAATGGTAAACTTGTAACTGACGAAATCATTATAGGCTTAATGAAAGAAAGACTTGCTCAGCCTGACTGTAAAAATGGCTTTATTTTAGACGGCTTTCCAAGAACATTAGCTCAGGCAAAAAGCTTAGATATTATGCTTCAAGAAGATATGAAAACAGAAATTACTCATATTATAAGCCTTGAAGTGCCTGATGAATATATTGTAGAAAGAATTACTGGCAGAAGAACAAGTCCTGTTACTGGTAAAATATACCATGTTAAATATAATCCACCTGCTGTTGAAGGAATGGCAGAAGATGGTAAAACACCGCTTATACAAAGAGATGATGATAAAGAAGAAACTGTTAAAAAACGCTTAGAAGTTTTTCATGAACAGGCTGATGCTTTAAAATCATACTATAAATCAACTGGTAAATTATTTATAGTTGACGGCACAAAAGCACCTGATACAGTATTTGCTGAAATAGAGGAAATACTTAAATAATGGTTGTTTTATACTCTAAAAATGAGATTGAAAAAATAAAAGAGACTTCTTTAATTGTTAAAGAAGTCTTTAAACAGTTAAAAAAATACATTAAACCAGGAATTTCAACAAAAGATGTTGACAAACTGGTTGAAGATGTTATATACTCAATGTCCGCCATACCATCAAGTAAAGGTTATTATGGTTTTCCAGGCTCATGCTGCACATCAGTTAATAATGTAGTCGTGCATGGAATACCAGATGCTAAAACAATACTGAAAGATGGCGACATTATAAGTGTCGATGTGGTTGCCAATAAAAACGGCTTTCACAGTGATGCTTGCAGAACATTCCCAGTTGGGAATATTAGTGCGGAAGCAGAGCGTCTTATAAAAGTCACAAAAGAGGCTTTCTTTAAAGGCGTAGAGTTCGCAAAAGTAGGAAACAGAATTTCTGATATTTCTCATGCTGTTCAAACCCATGTAGAAGCGGCTGGCTTTGGTGTTGTTAGAGAATACCAAGGACATGGAGTTGGAAGAAGCATGCATGAAGAACCATCTATTCCAAACTATGGCAGACCAAACCGTGGTTTTAGATTAAAGCCTGGTGCGGTATTGGCAATTGAGCCAATGGTTACTTATGGTGATTATTCCATTAAAGTGTTAGCAGATAAATGGACAGCAGTTACTGTAGATAACTCTATTGCGGCTCACTATGAGAATACAGTGGTAGTTACAAGTGACGAACCGCTTATTCTTACAATTGAAGATGAAGCCTAAAAATTTTGGTTTCACAACGCAGTGTTGAGGAGAAGAGAACACAATGAGTAAAAAAGATGACGTTATTGAGACATCAGGCATAGTAGCAGAGGCACTGCCAAATGCTCAGTTTAAAGTTACTCTTGAAAATCAACATACCATCCTTGCCCATTTATCAGGCAAGATGAGAATGAACTTCATCAGAATTTTACCGGGTGATAAAGTAACTGTTGAACTTTCACCTTATGATTTGACGAAGGGCAGAATAACATATCGGCAGAAATAAACGGAGCAGACAAATGAAAGTAAGAGCTAGCGTTAAACCGATTTGCAGCAAATGCAAGATTGTGAAAAGGAAAGGGGTAATCAGAATAATCTGTGAAAATCCCCGCCACAAACAGAGACAAGGCTAAGGAGGCGAATAGTGGCGCGAGTAGCCGGAGTTGATATTCCAAATAACAAGAAAGTAGAAATCGGTCTTACCTACATTTATGGAGTAGGTAGAAGAACAGCCCGCAAACTTATTGAAGAAACAGGTATTGATAGTAACAAAAGAGTGGCTGAATTAACAGAGCAGGAAATTTCCTCAATCAGAAAATTATTAGAGGAAAACTATAAGGTGGAAGGTGATTTACGCAAAGAAATCGGTCTTGCTATCAAGCGCCTTATGGAAATAAACTGTTACCGCGGCTGGAGACATAAAATGGGTCTTCCAGTTAGAGGACAAAAAACTCGTTCAAATGCAAGAACTCGTCGTGGTCTTGCTGGTAAACGCGGTATAAAAAGGAAGTAAAACTTGATAGTTGTCTTATTATAAGACACTGCGCAGATATTAGCTGGACTACCTGTTAAATGGTATTCATTAAAAAGTTAATAGTCTGTCATAATGCTACTTTGGAGGAACCATGGCAGGTCCTAGAAAATCAGGTAAAAAAGAAAAAAAGAGTGTACCAAAGGGTATAGCTCATATTAATTCTACATTCAACAACACACATGTTGCTTTTACTGATGTAAAAGGTAATGTAGTATGCTGGGCAACTGGCGGAACAGAAAATTTTAAAAACTCAAGGAAATCCACTCCTTTCGCTGCTCAACTTGCAGCTGAAAATGCAGCTAAAAAAGCTGTTGATTTTGGTATGAGAGAAGTTGAAGTTAGTGTTAAAGGTCCGGGTTCTGGCAGAGAAAGTGCAATTAGAGCAATTCAAGCAGCTGGAATCAAGATTACTGTTATTAGAGACATTACACCCGTTCCACATAACGGATGCCGTCCTATTAAGAAAAGAAGAGTTTAGGAGAGGATACCTTGGCTAGATATACAGGTGCAAACTGCAAACTTTGCAGACGCGAAAATATGAAGCTTTTTCTTAAAGGCGAACGCTGTTACAAAGACAAATGTGCTTTTGAAAGAAAAGAATACGCACCAGGTCAACATGGCAAACTGCATAAAAAATTAAGCGACTATGGTGTTCAGCTTCGTGAAAAACAAAAAGCAAAAAGAATTTATGGCGTATTAGAATCTCAATTCCGCAGATATTTTGAGAAAGCGTCTTCTGTAGAAGGTATTACTGGTGAAGTATTACTTCAATTATTAGAACGCCGTCTTGACAATGTTGTTTACAGAGCGGGTTTTGCTTCAAGCCGTAAAGAAGCTCGTCAAATGGTAAAACACGAACATTTTACTGTAAATGGCAAAAAAGTAAGTATTCCATCATTCTTAGTTAAACCTGGAATGGTAGTAGAAGTTAAAGAAAAAAGCAGAAACCATGCAAGAATAATTGAATCTCTTGATACTGCTGCAGGTAGAGGAATTCCAGAATGGATAACTCTCGATAAGCAAAACTTTAAAGCAGAAATTAATCGTCTGCCAGAAAGAACTGATATCGCTTACGATATTCAAGAATCGCTCATCGTAGAGCTCTACTCTAAATAACGCTTTTAAAGCGGAGGATGCATTACCTATGATAATGATGAATTTTAGGAATTTAACAAAACCTAAAAGTATTGAACCGGTTGGTCAAGTTTCAAGCACTTCTGGCAAATTTATTATCGAGCCATATGAAAAAGGATTTGGAACTACTATTGGTAACGCTTTAAGACGAGTTATGCTTTCTTCTATTGAAGGCACTGCCGTTGTTGGTGTGCGTATTTCCGGAGTTACAAATGAGTTTTCAACTATTCCAGGCGTCATTGAGGATGTAGTAGAGATTCTCTTAAACATTAAAGACCTTACATTATGTTCAAGTGTACCTGAACAAACTAAGGTATTTATTAAGAAAAAAGGCAAAGGTCCTGTTACTGCAGGCGATATCCAGAGCGATGGCACTGTAGAAGTGCTTGACCCTGAACAGTATATTTTAACAATAAGCGATGATAACTATGAGTTATACATGGAACTTATTGTAGAAAGAGGCATTGGATATGTTCCTTGCGGTGAATTTGAAAATAAATTCAATAACGAAATTGATATAATGCCTATTGACGCTATATTTACTCCAATTAAAAGAGTAAATTATCATGTAGAAAATGCTCGTGTTGGGCAAAGTACTGATTATGATAAGCTGATATTAGAAATTGATACTGATGGTTCTGTTAGGCCAGAAGAAGCAATGGCTTTTGCAGCAAAAATAGTTAAAGACTACATGACTCAGTTTATAAACTTTGAAGAAAAAGATGAAGAAGAGGCAGATGTTGAGGAGAGCAGAGGTAACAGCCAGGTTCTTGAAATGCTTGATAACAGCATTGAAGAATTAGAGCTTTCTGTTCGTGCATATAACTGTCTTAAAAATGCTAATATTAAAACTCTCCATGAGCTGTGCAGCAAAACTGACGGTGAAATGCTGAAAACTAAAAACTTTGGCAGAAAATCACTGGAAGAAATTAAAAAAGTTCTTTCTGACTTAGGTTTAAGCCTTGGTATGGATTTAGAGAGTTTAGGCTATAAGAAAAAGGATACTGAGGTTGAATAATGAGACACAATGTGGTTAATAACAAGTTTAGAATGAAGACATCTCATCGTATTGCTACTTTTCGTAATATGACAGTGTCTTTAATAGAAAATGGTAAAATAGAAACTACACTTGATAAAGCAAAAGTTTTAAGAGGTGTTGTTGAGCCATTAATCACTCTTGCTAAAAAAGGTGATGTTCCTGCAAGAAGATTAGCTCTTAAAAAACTCCCACATGCTGAAAGTGTTAGAAAACTTTTCCATGAAATCGCTCCTGTTTTTAAAGACAGAAATGGCGGATATACTAGAGTATTAAAAACTGGCCGTCGTAAAGGCGATAATGCTGAAATGGCAATCATTGAATTTGTAGAAGAAATTAAAAAATAATTTAAGGGGCTTTTAAAAGCCCCTTTTTTATGAACTCTTTAGATAGTTGAGCAAAGCGAA
>CAJUJZ010000121.1 GCA_910586745.1 uncultured Mucispirillum sp.
AAACTATTACAGATGCTACCTTGCTTATGTAAGAGCAAAAGTAACATGCTTTTTAGTTGATGGCAAAGATAAATCATGGGAATTATATGATGAAAAAGTCAATGAAATAAAAAAATTAATAGATATGTCTTTATTTTATGCAAAATCTATGGAGCGTAATAATCTTGTATTTTTTGGATTAATGGGAACTGGCAAGTCAAAAAATGCTGCTGCTTTTGCTAAAAGATTTCCTGCTGCATTATTTGTTTCTGATGCAGTTAGAAAAGAAATGGCAGGCATGAAAATCACTACCCGACAGTATCTTAACTGGGATACAGGTATATATTCTTTTGAAAATTCTTTAAAATTATATAATGAGCTTGGACGGCTTGCAGAAGAAAAACATAAAACAGGCAGGATGAGTGTTATAGATGCATCTTTTACTAAAAAAGAATATTTGGATGAATATTTAAAGCATAATACTGGAAAAATTACATTTATAGAATTTGATGCACCAAAAGATGTAATTATGTCAAGGCTTAAAAAAAGAGAAAAATCAACTACTGTTACTGACGGTAGAATAGAAATAGCTGAAAAACAAAGAAACACAGCCAATATGCCAAAAGCTAATTTAAAAATTATTACAACTGGCAATGTAGATGATAATATAGAGGAAATAAAGAAATTTTTAATCAGATGAAATCAAACTATACAATAAGAAAGCTTAATTCTCCATTTGATGACAGCGGTATATTTTTTAGAAATGTATATATGAAAAAAGCAATGCTTTTTGACTGTGGAAGGCTTGGAAATATTGATAATTCAGAAATAAATGATATTTCCCATGTATTTATAAGCCATACTCACATAGATCATTTCAGCGGGTTTGACAGGTTTTTAAGAACGGCTTTGCTTTCTGGCAACACTTTTACTTTCTTTGGTCCAGTTGGGTTTATTAATAATATGAAAGGAAAACTGGCAGGCTATACATGGAATTTAATATATGATTATGATATTACTTTTGCAGCTATTGAACTTTCAGAGCATGGTATGAAAGGTGCAGAATTTGCTGCAAAAAATGGCTTTAAGGAAGAAAACTTTACCGTTAATAATAGTCATCTTATATTAAATGATAATTTTTATTTAGAATATGAATTTTTTGACCATGGTATAACATCTTTAGGTTACAGAGTAAAAGAGCCAAAGCGTATATCTATTAATAAAGATAAGATGAAAGAATATGGCTTTAAAAATGGTCCATGGGTTAAATTATTAAAAGAAGCTCTATTAAATAACAGGAGTAATGATATAATAAATGTTGATACAGTTTCAGGCAGTAAGCAGTATTATCTTAATGAATTAGCAGAAAAACTTGCTGAATATCCTGTATGTCAGGATATTACATATATTACAGATATAGCACCAAGCTTTTCTAATTATAAAAAGGCAGTAAAGCTTGCAAAAGACAGCCATATATTATTAATAGAGTCTGTTTTTATGAATAATGATGTAATACATGCAATAGAAAAAAAACATTTATCAATAGGGGTATCAAAGGCAATATATAAAAACTCAAATACAAAGTATGTATCATTTGGTCATTTTGCACCAAAATATGATAGAATGAGAGATATATTTTTTAATGAATTATATGCTGATTTAGATATGGATAAAATAATAAAATTAGAATTAAACAGGTGAAAAATTGCTGCATCCATTTAATAAAATAGAAAAAACGGCAGAAGAAATTTATGAGTTTGATTTGTTAAAAGCTGAAAGTGCTGGCACAATTGGTGTTGGTAATAAACCATATTTGAGCAGACATTCAGATAAAGGTGTACTTTTAATCCATGGATTTGCAGCAGCTCCAGATGAACTGCTTCCACTTGCTTATGAACTTGAAAAATATGATATCAGTGTATATGTAGTAAGAGTTGCAGGACATGGATGCTCACTTGATAATTTTTATAAAACTACTTATTTAGACTGGTATGACAGTATTTCTACAGGATATAATGCTCTTGCATCATTCTGTTCAAAAATATGTATTGTGGGGCAGTCTAATGGTGGTTTATTAGCAACAGCTGCAGCAAAATTTAATAAATGCGACTGCCTTGTACTTTTAGCACCTGCTTATAAAGTAAATATTCCTGGTTTCTTTCTTATAAAATATATAAGAAAAATTATAAAAAATATACCAAGGCATTTAAAAGAAATAGAATATAATTATCCTGTTTTTCCAACTGAACAGACTTATCAGCTTAAACTGCTGCAAGATGAAGTATCAAACTATGTAAAAGATATAAATGTACCAGTTTTACTTGCTGTTTCTGAAAAAGATGTATTAATATCACCAAAAGAGGCAGTAAAAACAGTAAATAAAATGTCTTCAAAAGATAAAACAATATATAAATATAATAATAAACAATATAATGTAAAACATATTTTAACAGAAAAACATTCAGTGAAAATTATTGGCGATATTGCAGAATGGGTAAAGGAGAAATTAGTATAATGTTAGGAATAATAGGGGCGGGCAATATGGCAGAAGCCATGATTGCTGGTATTTTAAAATCAAAAACATTAGATAATAAGGGTATAATTGTATCAAATTATAATAAAAGTAAGGCTGAAAAATTATCATCAAAATATGGTGTTTCTGCTGCAGAGAATATAGAGGTAATTAAAAACAGCAGTATTATTCTGCTTGCAGTTAAGCCTTATGCTTTAATTAATACTTTAGAGCTGTATCAAAATGAACTTGCTGATAAAGTTATAGTTTCAGTTGCTGCAGGAATAAGTATTAGTGATATGGAAAATATTAATACAAGACTTAAAATAATAAGAACTATGCCAAATACACCTGTTCAGATATGCGAAGGTGTTTTAGCCTATGTATATGGTTCAAATATTGCAGAAAATGATAAAACTCTTTTTAAATCTATTTTTTATAAGTTAGGTATGTTTATAGAGATTGATGAAAGTAAAATTGATGCAGTATCATCATTAACAGGCTGTTCACCAGCATATATATACCAGATAATAGAAGCTATGAGTGATGCAGGTGTTAAGATGGGACTTCCACGAGAACTTGCTATATCATTATCTGCAATGGCAGTGCAAGGCTCTGGTGGAATGGTATATAATACAGGAACTCATCCAGCTGTTTTAAAAGATAAAGTTACATCACCAGCAGGCTCTACAATAGAAGGACTGGCAGAATTAGAATCAAAAGGTATGAGAGGTGCAGTTATTTCTGCATTATATAAAGCATACGAAAAAACATTAATATTTTCAAAAAAGTGAGGCGGATAATTTATGAAAAATATAGTATCTACAATAATAGTTTTTGGCTTATTTTTTATTTTAATAGTTGTTGGAGCATTTATATTTGATAAATTTAATGGATTTGGTTTAATAGATAATGTAGACAGCTCTCTTAACAGCGGCATAAAAAAAGTTCTTGAAAGTGAAGATGAAAATATTGCTAACAGTAAAGCTGCTGAAAAAGAAAAAAATACAGTAGAGAACATTTATATTAAAGATAATATGTCAGATAATACAGGTGATAACAGCAGTGATAATTTATCAGTAACTTTTAGTGATAATATGTCTAATATTGATAATAAGTCAGATAATACTGTTGATAATATAACAATGGATAATGAACGAATATTAAATGATAATCAAATACTAGATAATAATACACCGTCTGATACTACATCAGACGGAATGTCTATTTAATTTTTTAAAATTGTGTACGATAGTTCATCATTAGGATAGAAGAATTTATAAATCAATGTAATAGTAAGCCATGTAAAAAAGAATGCAAATACCACATCTGTAAAAAAATGCCTTCCTTGAAAAATCCTTACAAGGCCAACTAATGCACCAAAAAGAAAGCCAGAAGTACATATAATATGCCTTAATCTTTTTCTAAAAAGAAGCCCTATGGTCATGAATGTAAATGCAAAAGATGCATGACCTGAAACAAATGAGCAGTTTTTATCACACTGGTCTGATATTATAAAAGGTGGCTGAAAAACTGCTGTGCCGCCATATTCTGTAATATGAGATGGGCGAGGTCTTCCTACATGGTCTTTTAATATACTGTTTACAACAATGCCTGGTGCCATAATAACTACAACAATAAAAAATATAATTGCTTTTCTTGGCAGCCCGAATGGTTTAATATTTTTAAAGACATTTAAAAACAGCATAATAAGAAGCAGAATAATGACTGCAATAGTTAAATAGTATGCTCCTTCATATATGATAAGTCCAAAAGTATTATTTGCAAGATAAAAACCATTTTCGTTATAAAAAAGATTTGTAATAAGAATATCTATATAAGAGAACTTATATGCAAGTATTCCCAGCACTATAAAAAGTGCTAGAAATACTTTATGTTCTATTATATACTCTTTTAATAAGGTAAATATATTTTTAATCATATTATTTAATTCTGCTGATGATTTCGTTACCCATTTCAGCAGTAGAAACAATTTTTACATCTTTTGATTCGCCAGCAATATCACGAGTGCGAATATTTGCAGATAAAGTATCTGCAACAGCATTTTCTATAGCTTTTGCTTCTTTATCAAGTTTAAAGCTGTAACGAAGCATTAATGCTGCAGAAAGAATTTGTGCAACAGGGTTTGCAATACCTTCCCCTGCAATATCTGGAGCAGAACCACCTATTGGTTCATATAAACCAAATCCGCTTTCATTAATAGATGCAGATGGCAGCATACCAAGAGAGCCTGAAAGCATAGCTGCCTCATCACTTAATATATCACCAAACATATTTTCTGTTAAGATAACATCAAATTGTGCAGGCCAGCGAACAAGCTGCATAGATGCATTGTCAACAAACATATGACTTAATTCAATATCAGAATATTCTTTTTCATGGAGTTCTGTAACAATTTTTCTCCATAAGATACTTGTCATTAAAACATTTGCTTTATCTACACTGCATACTTTTTTATTACGAAGTCTAGCTGCTTCAAAAGCTTTCACAGCAATTCTTTTAATCTCTTCTTCTTTATATGCCATAGTATCAACAGCAGATTTACCGTCTTCTGCAATTTTTTTTGGCTGACCAAAATAAATACCGCCAGTTAATTCTCTGAAAAATATAATATCTATGCCGTCTTTTACAAGTTCATGTTTAAGTGAGCTTGCATGAGAAAGGCTGGGGAATATTTTAACAGGACGCAGATTTGCAAATAAATTAAAATGTTTTCTTAAAGGAAGTAATGCTCCTCTTTCTGGCTGTTTTTCTGGTGGCAGACTTTCCCATTTAGGACCGCCTACAGAGCCAAAAAGCACTGCATCAGAGTTTTCACAAAGTTTGATAGTTTCTTCAGGAAGTGGTGTACCTGTTTTATCATAAGCTATGCCACCAACATATCCATCTTTAAATTCAAATGTATGATTGTATTTTTTTGCTATAACATTAAGCACTTTAAGTGCTTCTGCCATCACTTCTGGGCCGATACCGTCACCAGATAATACTGCAACTTTATTCATTATTGCCTCCAAAAATAATTTAGCAGATTGAGTGTATATTATATAAAAATAATTTTCAAGGTATAATTTACTTAAATTTATTTAAAAGAGCGTTTTAATGAATATATAAGTAAAAGAATAAAAACAAATAATGGTATCCATGCAGAAAGTGCAGGATTTATTGGAATTGAGCCTGCACTGTTTTCAAAATAAAGCATTAAAGCATTATATAAAAAGGCAAGTCCTATAGATATTAATATACCAAATGATTTACCGCTTCTTGATAAAAATACCCCAAGAGAAAAGCCAAATAATATCATAACAATAGCTGAAAGGGGAGTGGAAAATCTTTTATGAAGTTCAAACAATGCTTTTGGGTTATCACTGTTTTCAATAAGCTGGACTATACTCATAGTCATAGGTGAATTTACAGCTTTAGCAATGTTAATATTTAGTGGCAGATTAATGGACATATTTTCAAACCCAACTGTAGATAATTTACCTTGAGTATCTTCCATTGTGAAAGTGCCGTTGTAAAAAATCATTTCCATGCTTTTATTATCTGTTGGAGTGATTTTTGCATGAGCTGCATTTATAATAAGCTTTTCTTTTGTTTGTATCATTATCATATCGTCAAAAGAAGTATTGCTTACTTTATTTTTGACAAACAGTAATATGCCTGGGATTTGTTCATATATTTCATTAGCTTTTAAATCTTTAATGGAAATATTTTCTACTATTTTGTTTAAGTTATTATAGGCTAATGTAGAGCCTTTTTCTACAAAATATACACCCATAGCAAGGTTTATAACAGCTGCAAAAATACCTACAGCAATAAGTGGCTTGATTAATATTTTATTACTTGCACCTATTGCTTTCATTGATATTAATTCAGAATCTGCTGATAATCTGCTGAAAGCTATCAATGTAGCAAGAAGACCAGCAAGGGGAATTGTCATAAAAAATATAGAAGGAAGCAGATAAATTATTGTTTCTACAAGTAAAATTAAAGGAACATTTTTAGAAAAGAAAAGGTCTGCCAAAGTAACCATTCTTTCCATTAAAAGCAAAAACATAAAGAAAAGATT
>CAJUJZ010000122.1 GCA_910586745.1 uncultured Mucispirillum sp.
CCATTATTACTGGCATTGCTGCCACCTTAATTACTGCACCACTTTCAATGTATGTTTTTGGCACAACTAACCATTTAAGTATATTATCCACAATAATTGTGTCTCCAGTTATATATCTGCATATCCTTTTTGCAATTTTTGCTTTAATTGCTCCAAATATTGCTGCAGCACCATTATTAATAATAGAAAATATATCAAATAATATGGTATATTTTATTGCTGAAATAACATATTTCAGCTTTATTTTTAAAACAATTCCTTTTTATGTAATGGCTTTTACTGTATTATTTACTGTTTGGACTTTATTTATGACTGGCAGAAAAAAATTATTGTCATTATTAAGCCTTTTAATTATTTTCTATCCTGCAGAAAAACCGCCAAAATATATCTTTCTAGACATTTCTCCAAGGGATAAAGGTTTCATTATTTTTACTGATAATAAAAAAGAAATATTTTATCAGGGCAGTGAAGCTGGATTTCGTTATAATTTTATGCCAGCAGCTGCAAAATATGGGGTAAAAGTATTTGATTACGGCTCTATTACTGTTTTTGGCGGTAAAAATAACTTCATAAAAATAAAAAACACAGGAAAGGATAATTTTACTAACCTGTGTTTAAATGAATATAATAAAAAATGCAGCTATTTTTACCATACCCGTTCAAATTCTATAAAATATGATGATATTAATGATAATATCACCCATATTATCTGGAAAAATAATGTAAGTGATAAATCTATTATAGAAATAAGCAAATATGGTACATACAGTGTAAAATAGCTTTAAGGAATACACCTGTATACATAAAATGTTTTTTCAAAAGCATTATATGGTGTTACTTTTATTACTTCTAAAGGTATTACAGAGCTGTATTTTTCCTTTAAGAAATTAAAGGCATCTTCTTTGCCAAAATATACCCCTTCTTTATCATAATTGAATATGCCGTCAGCTTCGTCCCATATTGTGTACTGGCTGAACCTTGATGGCACATTAATATGAGTTAACGGATGGTCTGGCAGATAAAATGTAAGCATTGATGCAGTAGTTAAGTGGTCACTGAATACTAAATCGCCCTCTTTAACATATTTTTCAAACTGAACTACAGCTTCTTTATAACCTATAAGCCTTTCTGCAATATTTAAATGAGCAGGAAATGGCAGCACTGGTGCAAGTTTTAATATAATCACTAAAACAAAAGAGAATATAATGCCGTATTTAAATGTTTTCTTCATATTATATTTTGCAATTGCATAGCCTATTAACACAATACTTGAAATAAATGCAGGAACTATCCAGTTAAGCTCCATTTTTTTAAAAAAGCCTTTATAAAAGAAGAAAAACATTGGCACAAGAGCCAAAAACACAAAAAACAGTACTTCTTTATTACGAAGATAATCTTTAAACCATAAATATTTTAAAAACACATAACCAAAAACTGGTGTAGGTATAACAAATAAACTGCCTAGTATAAAAAAAATAAAATCCCAGCCTGCAAAAGTAAAACCCTCACTTGTACCGTGTTCATACTGAAATTTTATACTTATCCAGTCATGCTGATAATTCCAGTAAACTATAGGGAAAAGGCAGAGTATTGCAATAACAAGTGATACCCAAAGCCTGTAATCTTTTAATACATCACGCCTGCAGACTAATATATATATAAATACAGCAACAGGAAATAATATACCTGCATATTTACTAAGCATCATAGCTCCAACAAGAAAGCCTGATATGATAAAATCTTTTGTTCTGCCATACTTTAAAGCAATGAAAGTATAATAAAGACCAGCTGCCCAGAACATCATAAGCGGCGAATCTGGTGTAATAAAAACATAACCCATATGTACTGCAGGATTTGCAATAAAAATAAAAAAGACATACAATGCAGTATTTTTATTTTCATTATTCTGAAATGCTTCTAAACTGACTTTTACAAGATACCATACTGTAACAGACATTGCAATTACAGTGGATAAGCGAATAGTAAATTCATTATTTGCTAGAAAGGTAAATGGATAAATTATCCATGCAACCATACCAGGATGGTCATAATAGCTGAATTCTGGACGCATTGCCCATACCCAGTAATATGCTTCATCAAGATAAATAGGCAGTAAAGCATTATAAAGAGCCTGTAATATGCTGAAAACAATTAATATGCCTAACATTGTAAGCTTACTTAATTTAATTCCCAGACTATCCATTATATTCTTCCTTAAATGCATTATATACATCATCAACAGTAATCAGCTGCAGACATACATTATCTTTACATGGTGTTTTCCTGTGGTTAGCTGCACTTACACATGGGGAGCATGCAAGATGAGAATAAACAGGCCTTGTTTTACCAAGGGAGCTGTATAATGCTGGTGTTTCTGGACCAAAAATAACAATAGTAGGCATACTTGTAACAGCTGCAAAATGTGCAGGACCGGAATCATTTGTTATCATAATTTTAGATAATTCATATAAGCCAATAAGCTCAGAAAATTTTACTTCACCAGCAAAGCTGAAACACCTATCCCCGCACTGATGTGCAAGCTGTTCTGCTTCCTTTTTCTCATTAGGGGCTCCAGTAATTAATACATATACATCTTTATTTTCTTCTAAAATTTTATTAATTAAATCTTTATATTTATTTTTATCCCACCTTCTCTGTGGTAAAAGTTCGCTGGCATTAGGGTTTATTAATACAATCTTATCTCCCCTTTTATATTCTGGTATAATATTTTTTATTTTCTCAGCAACTTTTTCTGTTAATTCTTCACTTATTTCTGCTTTTCTAAGTACTGTTTCGCTGTCGTCTATTTTTGTTTTAGAATAAGGTACTTCTTTTTTATCAGACATAAGAGCATTAACCATAGCTATAAAATTTTTAGATATATGCATGTGGCTGTTATACAGGACTTTGTGAGTAACCATACTTCCTTTATAAAGCCCTTCTCCGTGAAAATTATTAAATGCAACTATATTATCAGCCCCTGCAAAACCTGCTAAAAGCCCAGAATATCGTGAAAATAATTCTAAATCTATTACAGTATCAATATTTCTTTTTCTAGCCCAAAATAAAAACTTCCATGTATCTTTAATAAGAGAAATGATACCATCAGCATTAATTGTAAAAATATTTTTATCTTCTACTGTATTTAAAAGCTGTAATGATGGTTTATTTTTTTTAAATATTAAGAAAAATAAGTCTGCATCAAAAGTTTTTTTAGCTTTCTGCATAGCAGGGTCTACAAGTATGGCACTGCCCATTTCTGAAAGTTCTATAAAAAGTATATTTTTAGGCTTAACATTTTTTTTAGGTCTTAAAAAAATCTTAAAAACAGCTGTACCAATTAAGCAAAGCGGTACTCCAAAATATTTATCTACAAATCTCATAGTATCAACTTTCATATTAATTCCTCTTTTTAGTGTTTATAAAAAAATATAATCCAAGCAGACCTTGTATTACATAAGTAAATCCAAAAATAATAGATATAGATAATGCAGTTTCCTGAGCAATACCAGAATAGCTTAAAAGGCTTACCATGCTGACTTCCCTGACACCCCAGCCTGCAAGAGAAATAGGTATAATTGTAAGAAGTATAACAGGCGGCATTATTACCATAAATGCATATATTGGTAAATCCACACCAAAAGCCTTAGCTATCATAAATACACCTGCAAAAGTAAGTATATGTATAGATAATGACAAAATTACCTGTAAAAAAGTTTTTTTAAAGCCAGCCATAACAGTATATAATGCCTTTGATGGAACGCTTATAAGTTGATAAAATTTAAATTTGTTTAAGTATTCTATTTTATGTAAAAACATAAAAACGATAAAACCAGCTATACCAGAAAAAGATATAATATTTAATACATAATAGCTTGATTTTGGGAGAAAACCCTGTGCTGTGTTATTAAAAATCAGGTTTAAAAGCAGTATGCCTGCAATCCCCAGCCCTCTGTCAATAAGCACACCAACAAATGCTTCTCTTTTTTTACATCCAAGCTGTTTAGCCACATCTATTACCTTAACAGCATCTCCTCCAATAGATGACGGCAGCAGCTGATTAAAAAATATACCCTTGAAGTAACTTTGAAAGTAAAAAGAAAATGGAGTTTTAGGAAAATCAAGTTCATTCATTATTATATACCAGCGGTATACAGCAATAAAAGTACCTAATAATATTAAAAGAAATCCTGCAAAATTATAATCTATTCGGCTATTGATTAATTCATTATATATTTGAGCAGGACCTGCAATATATATTAAAACAGCAAGCAAAAGAACACTGACTAAAAGACGCACTGCAAATTTTAACTTTTGCCCCATTCATTCCTCCATTTAATTAAAGATATTATATATCATACTTTATTGATATATAAAAGAGTTTTCTAGTTTTAAATTTATTTTGCAAGACTTCTATAATATATCATAAATATTCCAATAAATAAAAATATTATAATAGGTCCAAATGTTGCAGCAATTGGTGGTATAATTCCACTTGAGCCAAGCGAACGGCTGCTGTGCTGAACTAATATGAAAATAAGTGAAATGGAAAATGTAATAGATGCATTTTTTACAATGGAATAATTTCTTGAAAAATTAATAGATATAGGATAAAGCAAAATAATTAATACTATTACAGATACAGCATATGCAAATTTATAATATAAATTCAGCTCTAATGTATCAGTATTTATTCCCTTTTCACTAAAAAGCTGTATTAATGTATATAATTCATTAGGTGTATATACTCTGGTATCACCTGTTGATATAGATATAAGCCTGTCCCATGAATTATCGTTTAATACATTTTTGTCAACATATTTAATTTCTGGCGGATTGCTTATAATATTTATCTGCTGAATATTATATGCAACCCATGTATCTTCTTCTTTCACAAGTTTTTCCATTTTATTAATATGTGCAATTCTGCCATTTTTATCTGGAATATATTCATCTACACCATAGATTGTTTTTTCTGCAATAGAAACAAGAGAGATGTGTGTAATTACTTGATTTTTATCTAAAAACCATGTGTTATAAAACCCACTGGCATTATTTGATACAGGCAAATCACGCATAGTATTTAACATATTTTCACGAAGTATACGCACTTCTGGAATAGCCTTATATTCCATAAATATCATAAAAGAGCTTATAATAATGCCAATAAAAATAAGAGGAACTGAAAGTCTTCCAAGAGAGCCGCCTATAACCATATATGCAAGCAGTTCATTACTACGCATAAGAATTATCATAGTCATAATAACAGCAACAGCAACTATCATAGGAACAAGCTGATTTATACCAAGAACAATACCGTATGTTGCTGCAATTATAAAATCAACAGCAGAATATTTATAACCTTCTAATATATTAATATTGCCATATGCAGAAGAAAGCCATTGAAGCATTATAACAAATAAAGATACAATAGTTAAGTTTTTCAAAAATAATTTTAATAAGTACCAGCTAAATTTATTCACAAATAACCTTGCTAAATAGTGTATCAATTTATACTACAAAAATCATAATAATTCAATTAAAAAAAGCTGCTAAAAATATGTAAGATTTCAGTAGCTCAATAGTTAATGCTGAGGTGTGTATGGTTCAAGCATTTTGTGTCCTGATGCTTTATTATCAGTTTGAGTGTTTGCTGGTGCTGCAGCATTATTCTGCTGCACATTACTATTTTGTGCAGGTGCAGTTTTTTGATAGAAACCATTTTTTTCTGCATAGTTTCTCCAATATCTGCATGTTAACCCTTTATACTCATAGCCTAATATACATTTATAATAATCTTCTAAATAATCATCGTAGTCATCTCTAACATAAAAAGGCACAGAACTCATTGGTGGAGGTGGCGGCAGGCTCATAACAGTATAACCATTGTATGGGTTATATGATGGTGAACCAGTGTAATAAAAATCATCAGCTATTGCAAAATTAACTGCTGCAGTAAGGATGCTGAAAAGTAATAGTAAAAATGATATGTGCTTCATTTGTAACTCCTTAAATCATATATCTTATATTATAATACGAAAAATATAGAATTTGGTTACAAATAAAGCTTAAAAGAAATTATACATTACGAGTTAAATAGTTTGTATAATCAATAGTTACAGGCTTATAATCTTCTTCAAAAAGATGAGAAGATATTACAAAGTCTGCAGTTGAACGAGTACATGCAATTACTACATTATACACTGAACATAAACGCTCTAAAGCTTTAATATCTACATCATGTGGCTGAGTAGTCATAGGGTCTATAAAGAAAATTAAAATATCTACATGACCGCTTGCTATTAATGCACCCATTTGCTGGTCGCCCCCAAGAGGACCTGATTTTAATTTAATAATATCTGCAGCTTTATCCGGCTCTCTGCGTAAAAATACTTCTTCTACTAAACGGCCAGTTGTGCCTGTACATATTAATTTATGAGGCATCAATCTTTTATAGTTAAATTCTACCCATTCCACCATATCTCTTTTTCTTGCATCGTGAGCTACAAGACCAATAGATTTGATTTTTTTCA
>CAJUJZ010000123.1 GCA_910586745.1 uncultured Mucispirillum sp.
AGTGGCAGTCTTTTTTGTTTTAAATCAAAAAGCCTTTCTTATAGAAAGGCTAAATTTGGTGTGAGTGAATACTCACTTATTACTGTATCCACCACAATATTTAATATGTTATGTATTAAATATATTTTATTTCAGTATTCTTGTCAAGATAATTCATATTGATTATTTAAAAAATATGAAGTAACATATCTTTATTATCTATAAAAAGGAGCGAGAGATGGCAGGAAATTCATTAAAATATCGTTTAGGTCTTGATTTAGGTACTAATTCTATAGGCTGGTGTATGCTTAGGTTAAATAGTGATAATGAGCCAACTGCAGTTATTAAATCAGGTGTTAGGATATTTCATGATGGAAGAAATGAAAAAACAAAAGAACCTTTAGCAGTGGTTCGCAGAAATGCACGCAGTATTAGAAGAAATCTTGATAGAAAAATATCTCGCAGAAATCATTTATTAAATACATTAATAAAATACAGTATACTGCCGTCAGATGAAAATGAAAGAAAAGCATTAGCTGTTTTAAACCCTTATGAATTAAGAAGCAGAGCAGCAAATGAAAAAATAGAATTATTTGAGCTTGGAAGAAGTTTAATGCATCTTTCAAAACGCAGAGGGTTTAAAAGTAATAGAAAAGTTGATAAAGAGGAAAGCAGCGGCAAAATAAAACCTGCAATAGAAAGATTAAAAAATAAAATGCAGGAAACTGATAAAAAAACAGCTGGTGAGTATTTATATTTTCTTTTGCAGAATGGTCAATCTGTTAGAGCCCGCCTTGGTAAAATTGATGGAAAAGAAGGATATGAAATATATTTAGACAGGTCTATAATAGAAGAAGAATATAATATCATAATGAATGAGCAGAAAAAATATCATAAAGAATTAACTGATGATATTCTTAATGAAATATTTAACATAATCTTTTATCAAAGACAATTAAAACCGCAGAAAGTGGGTAAATGCAGCCTTGTACCAGAAGAAACCAAACTAAGAAAAGCTCATGTGCTTGCACAATCTTTTATTTTGTTACAGAAAGTGCAGGATTTACGAGTATTTGATAATAATATGTTAGAATTTAGACCATTAAACAATGATGAAAAAGAAATTCTTAAAAGGGAATTAAAAGTAAAAAAAGAAATATCTTATGAAAATATAAGGAAACTTTTAAAGAAATATTATGAAAATGGTAAATATGGAATGTTTTCCCATGAAACTACAGATGGAAAGCTGCAAGGTAATAAAACAAATGCTATAATGTCTAGTAAAGATATTATAGGTGACATCTGGAATCGTTTATCACCAGAAGTTCAGTATGACATAATAGAAGAATTATATTCTGATAAAGATAATGATGAATTAAGTAAATTATATTCTGAAAAATTTAAATTAAATGAAAGCCAGATACAAGGGTTATTAAATAAAGCAGTATATAAGCTTGACAGTGGATATATCAGGTATGGAAAAACAGCAGTTGAAAAACTAAACAGCATAATGGATAAAGATAATTTAGATTTACATTATGCTAGAGAAAAAGCAGGCTTTGGAAAGGAAAATATACCAGCTGCATCTGAATTTTTGGAATATTATGGTAAAGTTCTTCCAAATAGTGTAATAGACCCACAGATAGAAAACCCTAAAAATGATGAAGAAATATATGGTAAAATAGCAAACCCAACAGCCCATGCAGCATTAAATCAGTTAAGAAAGCTGGTTAATGAATTAATTAAGCTGTATGGTAAACCAGAGCAGATTGTTATAGAATTAGCCAGAGATTTAAAAAACAGCAGAAAAGCAAAAGATTTAATTAAGAAAAAAATAGCAGAAAATAAAAAACTTAATGAAGAAGTAGATAAAATTATTCAAGAATATTCAGAAACACACCATACCCAAATTGTAAAAAATAAATTAAACAGGGATAAAGTTAAATTATGGCTGGAACTTTCAAAAGATGTATTGGAAAGGAAATGCATATATACAGGTGAGCAAATAAGTATATCAAAATTATTTAGTGATGATGTGCAGATTGAGCATATTATACCATATTCTAAAACACTAGATGACAGTATGAATAATAAAACTTTATCTATGAAAAAAGCTAACTATTATAAAGGCAATAAAACTCCTTATGAAGCATTTAAGGATAGCAAAGATGGCTATAATTATGATGACATATTAGCGAGAGCCAAACTTTTAAATAATAATAGTAAATTTAAAAGATTTACAAAAGATGCTATGGATATTTACAATAAAGATGGTAAAGATTTTATTGCAAGGCAGTTGGCAGATACTCAGTATTTATCTAAACTGGCACTTAGCTATTTACAGTCTTTATATGCAGAAGATAAATACAGTTCTCTTTGGACTATTCCAGGTCAGCTTACAGCACTTATTCGTAATTATTTAGGATTAAATACATTAATTTCTGAAGATGATAGTAAAAATAGAAGCGACCACAGACATCATGCAGTAGATGCTTTTGTGGTAGCCATAACAAGCCGCTCTTTACTGCAAAAAATATCTTATGCAGCATCATTGCAGGAAGATTTAGATAATAGAAATTTATCATCATATAGAAATAAATTACTTGAAAAAATGCCAGAACCTTTTCCAAATTATAGAAAAAGTCTGCAGCTTTCTATTAATAATATCAAAACTTCTCATAAGGCAGATAGAAGCATATCTGGTAAATTACATGAAGATACTGCTTATGGTATCGTTGAAGATAATGATAAATATAATGTTGTAACAAGATGGACATTAGATAAATTCAAAGAAAAAAAACATTTTGAAATGATAAGAGATAATGAATTAAAGGAAATTGCATGCAGCGATAATGAATTGTTTAAAAAGATTATTGAAACAAGAAAAATAAAAAGTATAAGAAAGCTGGCATCGGAAAATCCTGTAATTACAATAAAAGATAAATCTGGCAGAGATTATAAAGCCTTTGCAGGTGGCAATAATATTTGTGTAGAGATATATGAAGCAGACGGTGTAAGAAAATCAGAAGTTATACAGTTATTTGATGCGGCACAAAAAGATTTCAAGCCAGCATGGATGAATAAATATCCTAATGGAAAATTACTTATGCGATTATTTAAAGGTGATGTAATAGGATTTATAGATAAAGAAAAAGGAAGAAATAAAGTGTATTATGTTGTTCAGCAGATTAGACAAAAAGCTAATGATTTAGGATTAATTTTACTGAATTCTACTGGATATGTTAAAGAAAATGGCAAAGAAAAAGAAATAAAAAAATGTATTTATATAGGTTTCAATAAACTTTTCAATAAGTATAATGCGAAACAATTTAATATAAGCATTACAGGTATTGTTAGTAAAAAGAAAACTGCTGATATTAATTTTTGGAAAAATAGAAAGTGAATCAACGAATAATAGAAATAACTGATATGCAGGCACATTTAAGCCTGCATAGAGGTTTTTTAAAAGTCAGTATAAAAGATGGTAAAGATTATGAAATACCATTATATGATATTGGCGGCATAGTCAGCAACTCATATAGTATAACATACAGCAGCAGCCTGCTTGCTAAATTAGCAGAGCTAAACATACCATTTATTATATGTGGAGCCAATCACTCTCCAGCTGCTTTTTTATGGCCAGTAGAAACCCATTCTTTAATGTCTGCAAAGATAGATAACCAAATAAATACACGAAAAAGTTTTTATGAGAAAATATGGCAGGATATTATACAAATAAAAATTTATAATCAGTCAGTATGTTTAAGTAGTTTAGAAAAAGATGATAGAGCATTAAAAGCACTTGTAAAAAAAGTGAGTATTGGTGATAGAGAAAATATTGAGGCACAAGCTGCAAAAGTATACTGGAATAAATTATTTGGTGATGATTTTATAAGAGATAAAAATGCTGAAGGCATTAATACTTTACTAAATTATGGCTATACCATTTTACGCTCTGGTATAGCAAGGTCTATAATGGGAGCAGGGCTTCATCCTGCTATTGGCATATTTCATAAAAATAAATATAATTCTATGCGTCTAGCAGATGATTTAATGGAGCCATTTAGACCAATAGTTGATTATTTTGTATATAAATTCAGCGAACAGGGAATGTATGAATTAACACCTGATATAAAAGAAAAAATTGTGAATATATTATATTTAGATTTAGATGGTCCCCGCGGCAGAAGTCCAATAATAAATAGAATGCAGTCATTGGCATATACTTATGCATATTCATTAGAAACATTAAAGAAAAATTTAGATTTACCGATACTTAAAATAAGTGATTTATGTAATAAAAATTAACAGGTTACTTATATGACTTATTTAAGTGGGTATAGACTTATGTGGATAATAGTTTTGTTTGATTTGCCAGTTACTACAGAAAAAGAGCGTAAAAAAGCAACTAAATTTAGAAATTTTTTATTAGATAACAGCTTTGAAATGGTGCAGTTTTCAGTATATATGCGTCCATGCCCAAGTAAAGAGCATGTAGAAAGGCTTGTGAAGTTAATAGAAAATAATGTGCCAGAAGATGGCAAAGTGGATATTCTGCCTATTACAGATAAGCAGTATGAAAATATTGTCACTATCCGTGGCAGAAATAAGCTGCAGAGAAATAACCCAAACCAATATATTTTATTCCAGCCAGATATTGAGCATTTTTTACCAGAAAGTGCAAATTTATAAGTAAAAATAAAAAAATATTTCCTTAAAAATAATGGATAAACCCCTTATAATCAAGGGGTTTATTGCTGACCTATTATAACATATTAAATATTGTGGTCAATACAGAACCAACCATACTGCCAAGGGTGGTTTTCGTGGATTATAACATATTAAATATTGTGGTCAATACAGAACAACAACAACATCAATATGACATAATAACCAATTATAACATATTAAATATTGTGGTCAATACAGAACAATTTGCCTCTTTAGGCGGTAAAGCTATCAATTATAACATATTAAATATTGTGGTCAATACAGAACATGTGCAACTTTCTAGTACATCTTTATTTTATTATAACATATTAAATATTGTGGTCAATACAGAACCTGGCGATCCATCTACTAAACCAGCTAATGATTATAACATATTAAATATTGTGGTCAATACAGAACAACACTATCACGATGTTAAAATTCGTTACTATTATAACATATTAAATATTGTGGTCAATACAGAACCACACAAAGTTTGCGTCGTGATTGGCGCAAATTATAACATATTAAATATTGTGGTCAATACAGAACATAATAACTCTCTTATAAAAAGAGATGTTCAATTATAACATATTAAATATTGTGGTCAATACAGAACCTCTTGTAAACTTACCTCGCGATTTATTTAATTATAACATATTAAATATTGTGGTCAATACAGAACTAAGCACACTGCCAAGGGTGGTTTTCGTGGATTATAACATATTAAATATTGTGGTCAATACAGAACTTGTTCCCTGTGGTAAATGCTTTTCATGCCATTATAACATATTAAATATTGTGGTCAATACAGAACCTTTTGGAACATATATTGAAAGACCGCCATATTATAACATATTAAATATTGTGGTCAATACAGAACCTTTATTGCTGCTTCACTTTAATGGCTATGATTATAACATATTAAATATTGTGGTCAATACAGAACCACCTATTATACCAGTGTCGTGAAGGACAGATTATAACATATTAAATATTGTGGTCAATACAGAACCAGGATACTGATGTCGCCTTTATAAAGATAATTATAACATATTAAATATTGTGGTCAATACAGAACAAAGTTCAAAAGTGAAATAATGAATGCAGTATTATAACATATTAAATATTGTGGTCAATACAGAACCTCAAGGTTGTGCTTTTAAAGCTGATGAGTATTATAACATATTAAATATTGTGGTCAATACAGAACTTAAGATACTTATACTTATTGCTTTAGGAGATTATAACATATTAAATATTGTGGTCAATACAGAACATTATATGTAAGTGTGAGGAACATTGCACAATTATAACATATTAAATATTGTGGTCAATACAGAACTATTTACCCTCGCGAACTTCGTCTAGTTTTATTATAACATATTAAATATTGTGGTCAATACAGAACAGATGGTTATGTTAATGTTAGATGGGGAACATTATAACATATTAAATATTGTGGTCAATACAGAACAAAACGCAAAAAGAAATGGCAGCCGCTTTTATTATAACATATTAAATATTGTGGTCAATACAGAACAATAACAGCAATACTAAATTGATTGTTAGCATTATAACATATTAAATATTGTGGTCAATACAGAACGACTTTTACTCTGAATTATATAATACTACTATTATAACATATTAAATATTGTGGTCAATACAGAACCAAACTCTCGAGACCTCCAACAACCTTATTAGAGCCTGTATCAAATTTTGTGTAAACTGTTTAATTTCCGTATTCCATCTCAAATC
>CAJUJZ010000124.1 GCA_910586745.1 uncultured Mucispirillum sp.
AAATTTAAAAAACTGCTGTTCTTTTTCGCCTTTAAATACTCTTTTTTCTTTTGGTACAAATTTTAAAATTGTGCTAATTACATTAGCATTAGGCCAAAAGTTTGCTCCGCTTATGTCTTTTACTTTTATTATATCAAAGATATAACTTGTAAATACAGAAAGGGAAGAATATGCTTTTGAGTTAGGTTTTGCAATAATCCTGTCTGCCACTTCTTTTTGAAACATAAATACCATATTCTTAATATTTTTTCGCATAGCTGCTTTTTCAAATATTTTTACAGATACATTATAAGGCAGGTTGCCAATAATTATTACAGGTTTGCTTTCAAATATTTTATCATAATCAGCATTTGATGCATCTTGATTAATAATAGTTAAATTTTTATAGAAAAACAGATATCTGTTTAAAAACTCCATAAGTTCAGTGTCTATTTCTAAAGCTACTGCTTCTGCTTTTGTTTCTGCAATTAACTGAGTTAAAACGCCACACCCTGGACCTATTTCAATAACATTATCATTTTCAGTAATATCTGCAGCTTCTATAATTTTGTCAAGCATAGATTTATTTGTTAAAAAATGCTGACCAAATTTTTTCTTTGTAAAACCATCTTCATTTTTAAATGCTTCTAATAGATTTATCATATTCTACCATCATTTTTGCCATATTTACGGCTTTAATTAAACTTGAATAAGAGCATATTCCTTTTCCTGCAATATCAAAAGCTGTTCCGTGGTCAACAGATGTTCTGATAAAGGGCAGGTTAAGTGTAATATTTACAGCTTCTCCAAATGCATCCATTTTCACAGGTATCATTCCCTGGTCATGATACATTGATATAATAAAGTCCCATTCTTGTGCTTTTATATATATAGTATCAGCTGGGAATGGGCCATATGCATTTATATTATTTTTTCTGCTTTTTTCTATGGCAGGTAATATAATGGTCTGTTCTTCATAACCTAATGCTCCATTATCACCAGCATGAGGGTTTAAGCCGCATACAGCAATTTTTGGGGATAATGTTCCAAAATACCTGCCTGCATTATAAGCACTTTCTATTGCATTTATAACAGTATTTTCATCTAAATTGGCTGCTACATCTTTTAATGGATAATGTGTTGTAGCTAGAATAGTTTTTACATATTTTCCTGCAAGCATCATTGCTTGATTATCTATATTTGAAAGATAACCTAAATATTCTGTATGACCTGGAAAATTATACCCTGCATCTTTAATAGATTTTTTATTAATGGGGCATGTTATAACAGCATCAAAACTACCATTTAATGCACCACGGACAGCCATATCAATATATGAAATTGCAGCTTTTCCACACTCTGCACTTATTTTGCCATATTCATAGTGAAATATATTATTATCAGGTTCTAATACTGTTAAGTGATCTGGTATATCTTTTTTTAATATATTTTTATATGTCTTTTCTACAATCCATTTATGGCCAATTAATGCAATATCATATTTTTTACTTTCATCATCTAAGAAAAATTTACATACTTCTTCATATCCGATTCCAGCCGGGTCGCCTGCTGTAATCACAAGGGAAAATTGTTGCATATACTACCTTATTGTTTTTATTATTTAGTCATACTTATATTATGAAATATCTATATAAATCAAGTATAAAATTATTTACAAAATATATTTTATAAAATATAAAAATTATACTGTAAATTTATATTAAAATTTGATACAATGAAAAAAGTGGTATGTTTAATGATTTCTATGAGGATAGTATGAGTAATTCAAATGAAAATATTTTTGATGAATTAAAGAATAAAATAACAGGTGATATTTATACTGATAAGATAAGAAAATATATGCACTCTACTGACGGCAGTATTTTTAGAGTAGAGCCTGCATGCATAGTTTATCCAAAATCTACTGAAGATGTAGTAGAAGTTGTAAAATTTGCAAATAAATATCAGCTTTCTATTCACAGCCGTGGTGCTGGTTCTGGTTTATGCGGTGCAGCTATTGGCAGAGGAATAGTGATTGATTTTTGTAAATATATGAATAACTTTTTAGGCTATGAAAAAATAAGCGATATAGAAGGCACATTTACATGTGAGCCAGGATATAAATATGGGGAACTGGAAGCCTTTTTAAAAGGCAGTTCAATGTGGTTTCCTGCAGCACCATCAAGTGGTGAATATGCAACATTTGGTGGAATGTATGGCACAAATGCTGGGGGTGGATATTCTGTTAAATATGGTAATGTAGCAGATTATATTGTAGATGCAGAAGTAGTTTTCCATGATGGACATATTGATACTTTTTCAAATATAGCGAGTACTGATATAGATAAATTAACCCCAGAATTAAAAGAGCTTTATGATGTATTGCATAATAATCAGCAGATAATAAATGGCTCTTATCCGCCTATTAAGTGTAATGTAAGCGGTTATGAATTAAGAGATGCAGCTAAAGATAACTCATTAAAAATTCATAAATTATTTGGCGGTTCAGAAGGCACATTAGGTGTTATTACTAAGCTTACTTTCAGAGTAATCCGTAAAAAACCATATAATGCACTAGTTATTGCATACTTTGATAATAAAACAAACAGTTCAAAAGCTGCTCAGGTTGGTTTACAGTTTGAGCCTGCAGGTATTGAAATAATGGATAAATCTCTTTTAAGTTTAGCAGTTGCTCATGAGCCATCATTAGAAGGCAGGCTGCCAACAGATGTTGATAATGTCTTAATGTTTGAATTTGAAGGGGAAAGTGTAGAAGAAGTTAGCAAATACTGCCATGATACTGTAAAAGAAATAACTGATAAAAACTATGCAACTCAAGCATTTACAGCAGTTAGTGAAGAAGAAAAAGCAAGCTACTGGGCAGTTAGAAAAGCTGCGGTGCCTATATTATATTTATTAAAAGGTAAAAAGAAAATACTTGCACTTGTTGAAGATGCAGCAGTGCCAACAGATAAACTTGTTGAATATTTTGACGGACTTTATGAAATATTTAACAGACATAAAGTAGATTTTGTAAGCTATGGCCATATTGCAAAAGGTCTTTTACATAACAGACCGTTGCTTGATTTAAAAGACCCTTATGATATTAACTTATTAAAAGTATTGGCAGATGAAGTATTTGAGCTTGTTTACAGATTAAATGGAACAATATCTGGAGAGCATGGAGATGGCAGAATTCGTTCATGCTATCTTAACAAACAGTATAATACAGAACTTTACTCATTATTTTTAAGAGTAAAATATATATTAGATCCAGATGGTTTATTTAACCCAGAAATAAAAGTTACAAGTGACCCTGCTCAAATGACTAAACATTTAAGATATGGTGCTGATTATGGTGCAAGTGATAAAGTATTAAATAAACAGCTTGTATGGGAAGAAGATTTTATTTTAGAAGCAGAGAAATGTCACGGCTGTTCAAAATGTACAACAGTTACAAATGCTACTAGAATGTGCCCAGTGTATAAAGAATTAAGAGATGAAGCTGCAGCCCCAAAAGCAAAAGCAAATATTTTAAGAGGGCTTTTAAGTAATGTGATAGACTCTGAAGCTATGTATCAGGAAGCTTTTCAATATGTAATAAATCACTGTGTAAACTGTGGAAGCTGCTCAAAAGAATGTCCTTCAAAAGTAAATATACCAAAACTTGCCTTAGAAGCAAAATCAAGATATGCAGAAAAATTTGGTGTTTCAATGGATGCAAAATTAGTTACTAACTTTGAAATGGCAGGAAGAATTACTCATAAATTAAGCCCTGTAGTTTCTACATTAATGGCACCAAAATTTATGCGTCATATTCTTAAATTTATAACAGGTCTTTCAAGTGATAGGAAATTTGTAAAATTTGCATCTAAATCATTATATGAAAGAGTAAACCAGACAGAAGGTAATGGTGAAAAAGTTGTAATGTATTTTGCAGGCTGCTATGCATCATTCATTAAACCAGAAATTGGCGAAAGCACAGTAAATGTTCTTAAAAAATTAGGATATAAAGTGGTAACACCTGCTCAGCACTGCTGTGGTATTCCGCATTTATCAAAAGGTCTTGCGAAAGATACACGCAATCAAATTAAAAAGAATTTAAAAGAATGGGGCAGTTTAATAGACCAGGTTGATTATATAGTTTCAGCCTGCTCAAGCTGTACATTATCTTTAACAAAAGAATGGCTTTATTATCAAAATGATAAAATCACTCAAAAAATTAGAGATAAAACTATATTTATTATGGATTTAGTTGAAAAACATATAGATGAAGTTGAAGTTATAGAACACAATATAGCTCTTGGTTATCATATACCATGCCATATGAAATTATTAAAAAATCCTGCAAGCACTCAGAATGTTCTGAAAAAGCTGAATGGTGTTACTGTTGATAATTTAAAAAGCGGCTGCTGTGGTATGGCAGGAAGCTGGGGTATGTCTGCTAAAAACTATGATTTATCAATAAAAATAGGTAAACATATGGTGGACCGACTAATGGCTTCCTCATGCAGTGCAGGTATTACAGAATGTCCAACATGTTCTATGCAGATGGAGCATTTAGGCAGTAAAGAAGTAATGCATCCTATTGAGGTAGTAGATAAATGTATAAAATAATGCTTACTGTTTTTTCTATACTGTTTTTTGCTTTTAATTGCTATAGTGCTGATAAAAAGAGCAAAAGCGATATGGAAAATAAAAAGACAGAAACAGAAGTTAAAGCTCCAGATATGAGTTTTAATGATGATTATTTTGTAGGCTTAAAAGCTTATGATGATGGTTTATATGATGTTGCAGAATTATGCCTTTCAAACTATTTAAGCTATGAAAATAAGTCGCAGCAAGCAGGTTTTGCCACATACCTTCTGTATCAGATATATATGTCGCAGGGGAATTATAAAGCAGCACAGTATACTTTTACTCAGCTTGCAAACTTTAAAGACAGCAGGTTTAATAAGCAGAAAATGCTTAAAGACCAAATGTTTATAGAAACAAAGTTAAACTGTGAAGGTGCAAAAAATCTGCTTTTAACTAATCCTAAAAATGAATATCTTGAAGTATATGCAAAAAGTGCATGTGTAATGGATAAAAATATTACTAATCTTTTAAGCAAAATAGATGTATCTTCAGAAACATTATATAGTGTTTTAGAAAAGGTGCAGAAAAATAAAGAGCTTGTATTTTCTACTTATGATAATTTAAGGGCAGAAAAACGCACACCTAAACTTATGAATTTTTATGGTAAATATTTTTATTCAAACAATATGAAATCTGAGTTTTATGCTCTTTATAAAATATATCAGGACAACGAACTTGCATCATTTGTGCTTGATGATGCATGGAAAAGTGGTGATTATAAAAAATATATAGAATCATTTAAAAAAGAAGTAAAAAATGATTACAAGCTTGATAAAGTAGTATACTGCAGAATGATTGAAGCATCTAATAAAGAAATGGTTAATTTTGATTGTGATTTAGTTGATAAATGTTTAGGTATAAAAAGCCCAGATTTTAATAAAACAAAATTAGCATGCTACATGAGAAAAGAAGATAAAGAAAAAATCTCATGGTTTATAGGTACATTGACTGTTCAGGATACTTTAAAACTTTGCGAATACAGCAAATATATTATTGGCAAAAAATTATATAATATTAAGTTTTTAAATAAATTTGAAAAATGCCCAGATAAAGCATCTATGTATGAATCACTGCTGAAATTTAAAGATTATAATGCAGTAATTAAATTAGGCGGCAGTGGAAGCAGTCAATTAGATACTGCTTATATGGCAATTGCTTATTATTATCTTGGCAATAATGCTCAGTATAATAATTATTTAAATAAACTTACAGATGTAGATTTATCTGGTATGGTTAAAAGAGCAGTAAGCAGAGGTAGCTTATAATGTGGAAAGTGGCTGTAGGCGTTTTACTTATGGTTGGCGGTATAGCATTCAGTGGTTATAAATATTTTACTGGTGAAGAAAATAAACTTTATGAGCAGGCAAAACAGCTTGAGGCAGAAGGTAAAATATATGAAGCTCATGATACTATTGTTAAAGCTTTAGAGCTTAACCCTGCTAACAGGAAAGTTATTGCATATAAGTCACAGCTTTTTGCATTTGTTGACAGCGATACAAAATTAAAAAAAGCAGTATCATACAGAAATGATGCTGTGCGTGCAATGGACAGAGGTGATTATGTTGATGCTGCAGAAAAGCTTGATAAAGCTAACACATTAGTATATGAAATCTTCCCATCATCACCAGTGTATAAAAAGGCAGAAGAATTACAGGCTCAAATTTTAAAAGATACTGAAAGATTAAAAAAAGAGCTGCCTGAAAGATATTATAATAGAGCAAAAGAGCTTGCAAAT
>CAJUJZ010000125.1 GCA_910586745.1 uncultured Mucispirillum sp.
ATTGTATTCAAAATTATACTTATACTCATTTACTGAAGCTTTCGTAATAATATCTGCAATAGATATTTTTTTATCCTGAATCTTAAACATAAAAATCCATGGTGTATTGGAAGAATATCTTTCTTTACCGCCTATGATTACTGTGTTTTTATTAATAGCAAGCCCTGTAAAAATAAGGTCAGGATAATATCCACGCAGCATATTTTCAGGTGTTACTGCAAAAACATCTTTTCCCTTTTTAAAACTAAGAGTATGAATTATGCGTTTATTTATATTTAATTCTGATATGCCAAAAGAATAACCATATGAAATAGCAGCAATTGGTGTAAACTCTATAAAACTAACAGCGGGTGCTGCAGCCAGATTGAAGGAAATCAAAATGAAAAAAGCAAATAGAACAACACGCAGCATAAAAAACCTGCCTAATGAAACATATTAAACTACTATAACTTATGATTTATAACAATCCTTCCTTTGATTGGGTTATTATTCATTTTATCAAGATATTCGTTAATTTCAAAAATAGATATTTCATTACACATAAATGAAAGAGTTTTAAGATACCAGTCACCTGCAAGCTTATATAGAGCCTCCCTTTTTAAACTATGGGAGCATCTAAGAGAATCAATGCCAACAAGATTAATACCCCTTAATATTAAAGGAAGTAATGATGCAGTAAATGTTTCGCTAAGAACAGCTCCACATACAGCAATAGTTGAACCGCCTTTAACAGAACGAATCATAGTGTTAAGTACATCGCCGCCAAGTGTATCAATGCCTGCTACATATTTATCTTCTAATAAATGTTTACCAGATTTATCTACAAAACTGTCTAAACTAAGAACTTTTTTTGCTCCTAATTCATATATAAAATCCTCACACTCCATATATTTAGTAACTGCAGTAACATTATAGCCACATAAATTAAGTATGGAAACAGCAAAAGCACCAATACCGGATGATCCGCCAATAATCACATCTTTTGAGTTACTTTGAATACCTGCAGCCATAATTTCCATAACCGCAATAGCTGCTGCGATACCATCAGAGCCAAGAGTCATACTGTCCTGCATAGAAAGACCTGTAGGCAGACTCACTATCCAAGATTCAGGAACACGGACAAACTGACCAAAACCACCTGGCACATCCTGCCCTAAACCACTGCCAAATATTAATACTTCATCCCCCTCTCTGTAATTAGCAGAGTTAGATTCCACAACTATACCTGCAGCATCAACACCTGGAACATAAGGATATGTATTATTGCAAAAAGGGGTATTTTCTATTGAAAAAAGTACATCATAAGAGTTAATTGTAGAATACATTACTTTAATTAAAACATCACCTGCAGGTAAGTTTTCAGTATTCTCCAAAACTACATCTTTAACAATAGCTCCATTGTTTTCTTTAATAACAAAAGATCTAAATGTACTCATTAAATAGCTCCTTATTATTCTACAATAATATACGATATACTATTACTTTAATTTCATAAAAAAAATATTATAAAATTATGCACTTTCTGATACTACTATTAGTATATCATATTTTTTCTTATTTTGCAATGAAGTATTTTATAAATCATTATTAAATTTATTATTACTTATTTGTATATCAGCAATATTACTTAAAGGACTTTCTGAGCAAGCAGTATTTGAATTAAAAGTCCACAGCTGGACAATATGTTTTAATAAAAGATAGATTAAGATACTTCGCCTTTCAGGCTCAGTATAACCTTATGGACTTTAAAATCTATTGCTATATTAATTATATGGATTATTATAATTTTTTTAGTAAATCTATAAGAATAAATACTGCTATGCTCTTAAAATCATAATAAATTTAGAGCATAACAATAAGATTTTTATATTTCGGCAGGTTTTTCACCAAATTGGTTTGTTCCATCTGTCCCAGGCTGGATAAACAAATAAATATTATATAAAGGCACTAAAAACCAAATTCCATTCTTATCTATATCCTGCACTCTTCTATAAGCATATCCACATGATGGTAAAAGAACAGCAAGAGAGTATAATGATGGTATATACGCAAATACAAATAAAATACTTGATAATATACCGCTTATTATAGATAATACTACTGATATTACAATATTTACTGCGGTTGCCTGCCAAAATGACTTGCGAGATACTCTACCTTGAAAATTAAAATAGTTTGTAAGCATATCTTTATATGCTCCAATAAATTGAGAAATATTCATACTTTTCTCTCCTTTTAAAATATATTTTTATTTAAAATAAATATTTAAGTTATATATATATCTGCAATTAAAATTTGTCAAGCAAAAATAAAAATATTATCTGCTTATAAAATATTAATTTAAATACAGAGTAATGATACTGCAATTTACATCAAATATCTTTATCTAATTCAAAATGAGGATAATCTTTTAAACTTTTAAAATCTCTGCCCCATTTAATATTTATATTTAATTCATCAGCTTTCTTCATAATTTTCTCGCCTAATTTTTCAAAACTGGAAATATTATTCCAGTCAAGAGGCAGCGGCACAACATCTACTGCATGAGATGGTTTTAAATTATGCCTGCTTGCACCCCACTTTGCTTTACTTCTTCCCTCATAATATGCTTTTTCCTGCTCATATCTGCCACGAAAACCGCATATTACTGCACATTTTTCATCTTCTGCCACAGCCTCAATAAGTTTTTTTAAATCACTATGACATGTATTTAATTTCTGCATACTTCTTTTTGATAATCCCATAATATTTACCTCTTCTATCTGTCTTTTCAGCCACAGGATGTGGCATCTTTAGTAAGGCGAGCGTTTTTTGCGAGGACACTTTTTCCCTAGCGAGTAGCATAGGTAATAGAAAAAGTGGCTGGACATTAAATAGATTTACTCTATAAGCCCGCCTAAACAAAAAATCTATGATTGATTTTTTGTTATTATTTGATAGTTAATGTATTAATTTTCTTTTCCTATATATTATCAATTTTGCGTTTAATTAATTCTATTATTTTGTTTTGTGTAATAATTAATAAATCAGTTCCTGTAAATGCAGCCATACCTGCAAGAGCAACGGCAAGGCCCTGCTTATCAATAATGCTCATTAATATTTCATAGCTAATATATGCTATAAACATACTGTTTATCATCCCCATACATAATGCTAAAAATTTCGCTCTAAATGACCTGCCCTTTAATGTTGGGGAGATTTTTGTAATAAATCCAACCACCCCGCCTGTAAATGAGACAATAAAAAGCCAAAGCCACTGCCATATTTCTGCAGGCAGATTAAATGCTCTATCAATCATTTAAGCCTCCATTTTTACATACTTCTAAAGCTGATTCAAGCTTTTCTGCATAAGCTAATATATTTAAATTTGTAATAACTATATTTTCATTATATTCCGGCCTTAAAGGTATATCTACACTGCATGCAACAGGTACTGATACTGGGTAATATTTAGTAACTGCAGTGCCGCTGCAGCCCCATAAAAGCAATGTAAATACAGCAAGCATGGCAGCAATAAGCCATTTTAATGAGTTCATAAACCACCAGTTTAAAGAATATCTTTCTTTTCTTTCTTCTATATTTATAGTTGTAAAATCATTCGCTGTTGATTCAATAATTTCTTTTATTTTTTCTAAAATATAAGTTTTTACTTTTTCATATGGATTTATGAAAAATTGTTTAATTTTCTCTAACATTTAAAAATCTCCTTTGGTTATCATCTATTATCTGCATCATATCTAAACATTCTATATTGTTTATATTTCTGTATTTTTTCTGCAGGCTTTTATATTTTTCATTAATATCAGCTATGTCCTGCATATACTTTTCTTCTGCTTTTTTTTTGTTAACGGCATAATTATTTATTTTAGTATTTTGAAAATCAATCAGACTTTCAGCACTGCTTATTTGAGAAAGCAGCTGATTATTTTCTGACTGCAAATCTTTAATCAAGCTGTTATAAATGCCAGTTTTTATTAATATATAAATAGAAAGTGATATGATAATTATTATAAGCATAGATATAATACTAATATATATTTTATCCATATCTGCCTCACTTGTTATTTAATAATATAAAATACATATAACAGCAGGTAAAATACAGACTGTCCGTAATGTCTTTTAAGTCTTGGAAAAAATATTGGGCTAATTCAGCAAAATATACATTCTTGAAAATAGTAAAATAAACGAAACGGCTTAATATCAGAATAGACAAAGTCTTAATAGGGCAAATAATTAATAAATAACAAACTTATATCATACTGAACTCTTTTAGGCGAAGTAGCTAGAATATACATAATTAATTAAATTTAACGCAGTATTAAAATTATAAGAATAAAATAGATTCTTCGCTTTGCTCAGAATGACATAACTGTAGTAGTAAGATTCTTGAATTAAACAAGGCGGATTAAAAAATTAGTGACAGGAGTTTACATATCGGTAAATGACTGAGCTGATTTTTTAAACAACGCAGTATAATTTAAAAAGATACAGCCGTTATTTCACATATAAATCTTTGTATCCATTATTTGGTAGAACTTCTGGTCTGTCATATACAAGAATTTCTTTTACTAATATAGTGTTATCTTTTTCTACACTCATGGTAGTTATTATACCGCTAAACATGATTGGAAGTGTTATGTGCATTGTATTATTATCTTCACTCCATTCAATAATATTATTTCTCATACCTAAATAGTAAAGGTAATTGCTGCCTTTTTTTAAGTTTACAGGAAGATATGATGCTATATTATCAATAACTTTATACTCTTTGCTTTCAAGAAGTCGCTTATTTAAATCAAACCTGTAACTATTGTATGCTTTTATAATACTGCCAATATTATATTTATATTCTGCACTAATACAGTATTTATATACCCAGAAAGGCTGTTCTTTCTCTTTTAATTTTTTTGCAGTATTTTTTATAAGTTTATACTGGTCTTTATTACATTTTCCAGAATTTATTACATCATAAGTGATATTATCATAATATACTCTTTTATCTTCTGCATGAAAAATAACACCATGCTGGTTTGAATGGTTATATAAATCTATATCCTGCTCATTATAAGCAAAGACATTTAATGAATAAAACAAAATAAAAACAATACTTAATAATATATATTTATATCTCATATTTCCCCAATTTACTGTCATTAATTTAATATGTAATTTTTTAATACCTGCAACGATGTAGTTATTATTATAGAGTTTTTCTGTTTTTTAAATTCTAATTTTTCGCCATCTATAGTTATAACTAAATGGTTTTTATTCTCCCATGTATAGCTTACAAGTTTATTTTGTATGTAATATGATATATTTTCATCTGCTGTTGGGTTTTGTATTAATATTTCAGAAACTGGCAGAACTGTTGCATATACATAAAAAAACTTATGGTATGCCTGCAAAATATCTGCAGAAGTATTATCCTGATAGCAGTTATCGCCGCATAATTTTAAATCAGCAGTAAATTCTTCTTCCTTTTCGTATACAGAATAAGCATTTTCTATAAATGCACCAACTATTATATCTGGGTTTCTATCCTGCATTATACCATTTGTAAAGTTATCCTGATATGTTTCTGGATTTTGTATAAAATCAAGCATTTTATCATAAAGCCATGGATTTGCATAAGGGGATGCATATACATTAAAAGATATTAATGTATATAATATAATTAATAATTTTTTCATTTTACTATCTGCTCCCCAAAGGAATTTTTATATCCTTCTTCTAGTACCTCTAAACTGTCTTTAATATCACTTCGCCTGTCATACCTGTTATTGCTGAATGCTTTTGAAAATACTTCATCAGATGAACTATCTGTAAAATATTCTAAATGCAGCATAAAAACAATTTTATCTGCAATTACATCTATTGGTATAATATTTCCCTCATCATCTGTTTTATGCAGAAACCCAGGTCTGCCTATTACCTGCCCCTGCTTTATTTTATCACCTTGTTTAACTTTTATGCTTGATTTATCAAGCTCACCATATCTAATAATAAAACTTCTGCCATCACAAGTCGTGTGCTTAACTGTTACCACATCTGTACCTGCATAAAAACTGCCAGTGCTTAATACTTCTCCATCAGATACTGCCACAACATAATTTTTTGAGCTTAAAAAGCTGTATATTCCAGTATCATTATACACATCTGTATATAAATCACGGGAAGCATGAAATGATTTTTTAATTAATGTTTTAGAGCTGTTTTCTCTAATACGGTAGCTTTCATATACAGCTTGATTCATACCTAATTTATCCCGCCAGTTATAATTGGCATATTCCATACCAGTATCATTTAAAGGCTTTG
>CAJUJZ010000126.1 GCA_910586745.1 uncultured Mucispirillum sp.
ACAGAACTCAAACCGCATAAATTTAAATCTGTCCAAAAATTTGGGTTCGCCTCATTAATTCATTATCATTATTAATGAAAGTAGAGTATGCATGGTTTTTATATATATCTTTTAAGTTTGCTTTAAAAATAATGTAAACAGTATATAAAGAAACTGATTCCTTAAATTCATCAAGGCTTTTATCTTTATACTTTTCATCAACCATATTATCATAAAGCATATTAGGTGAGCAGTTTGCTATTACATATTCAGAATTTACAGTAATTTCTTCTTTTGTTCTTTTATCTTTATAAATAACGCCTTTTGCTTTTCCGTTTTCTACAATTACTTTTTCCACAGTGCACATAGTTTCTACTGTGCCGCCGTTTTCTTGTATAATTTCAGCAAGGGCAAGACTTAAAGAGTAGCTGCCGCCTTTAATATATTTTGCTCCATTATAATAGTTATACTGGGCAAGAGCATGATAATACCATGAAAATTCATATGGGTTATCATGATAATATACAAGGTTTGTATTTAAAATTCTTTTTAATTTATCATCTTTAATCATACCATCTAACATTTCGCCAGTTGATTTTTGATTAAAGAAATATTTAACTACTCTTGGAAATTTAATTAAAGGATAGAGTAAAAACTGGAAAAAATTCATATCATAAGATATTTTTCCCATAGTATAAGCTGTGCTTTTTAATATGGCAAAATATTTTTTTATACCTTTTTCTTCATGTGGGAATTTAGATATTAAATATTTTTTAGCTTCTTCAACACCTTCTGGCACTCTGAATGTTTCATTATTATCTTTTATATCCCATGTTTCTGGCAGGCTGATTAATTCTATTTTTTTATCAAGCTCTAAAAAGTCAAATAAATCTCTTTTAATATCATAGCCATATTCGCCAAAATCCATTTCATGAAGTCCAACTTCTATGTTGATATCTTTTCTTTTAAAAACTGTAGCAGCACCACCAACCATAAAATGCTGCTCAATAAGAAGAACCTTTTTACCTTTTTTTGCTAAAACAGCACCAGCAGTTAAACCACCTAGACCACCGCCTATAATAATAGCATCGTATTTCATCTCATCTCCTGTAAATTTTGTGTATAATAAATTATTAAATTATTTGACGCAACTAAAAAATGAACATTTATACTTAATTTGTTTATAAATGATAAAGTTAATATATTTATTAATAGCTTATTAGAATAAAAAGTTTTTATTAAATATATTTCAGCCAGGCCTGCAGTGTTTGCTTTTTGCAGTTTAAGAAATGATTATGTAGAGGGTTCTTCCACAAATCCTGTTGGATATTTAGAGGGCATATTTATAGATGAGCCATATAGATGTAAAGGATATGCAAAAAACTTACTTTCAGAGTGCGAAAAGTGGGCTAAAAGTCATAAATGTATAGAGTTTGCAAGTGACTGTAGTATTGATAATGCAGACAGTATACTATTTCATAAAAGAACAGGGTTTAATGTATCGAATAAAATTATTTGTTTTATAAAAAAGATAAAATAAACTTTTAAAAATTTACCTTAAATGTAGTGCCTGATTTGCCGTCACTTTCTACTTCTATTTCCCAGCCATGTGCATCTGCTATATTTTTAACAATAGAAAGACCAAGCCCCGCACCACCAGTATTTCTATTCCGTGATTTTTCCACTCTGTAAAACCTTTCAAAGATTTTTACTTTATCTTCTTCTGATAAACCAATACCAGTATCTTTCACTTCAAATACTGCATGGTTATCTTTCATATAAGTGCTTACAGTAACGCTTCCATGGTCTGTATATTTAAGTGCATTATTTATAATATTTATAACAAGCTGTATAAGTTTATCTTCCTGAGCTTTAACTATTATACCTTTTTGCAGTTTTGTAATTAAATCAATATTTTTTCTTTTAAATGCTGCTTCAAAAGTAGAGCATACATTTTCAACAACAGATGCAAGTTTAACATCTTTAATATCTGGAATAAAATCATTTGATTCTATTGTTGTTACTTTCTCAAGTTCGCCCACTAAGCTTGTAAGCCTTATAACTTCCTGTAACAGACCGTCAAGCCTTTCTTCTGTTGGTTCAAAAATACCGTCAATTATAGCTTCTAACTGGTTTTGGATAATATTTAATGGTGTTCTAAGTTCATGAGAAATATTTGACGCAAGTTGTTTCCTTAAATCTTCCTGCTGAAGTAATGATTTTCTAAGCCTGTCAAGAGATATGGAAAGCTTTACAATTTCTGTAGTAGATGATGAAACTTTTATTTCTGTAGTTAAGTCGCCTTTTATCATATTTCCTGCTTTTTTCTGCAGATATGTAATAGGGCTTGAAAACCGTGATGATAATATCATCATAAATGGCAGAGATAAAAGTAATGCAATAATTAATGATATTAATATATATGTAAGCACACTTTCTTTAAATGTAATATCTTTTGGAGTAAAAAGGCTGTCAGTAAACTGCACAATATAGACTTTGCCTTTAATTTGGTTTTTATAATTTACAGGGTAAATATTACGCCAGTATCTATGCACTACTGATGTATTATTTCTGGCAGCAATAGTGTGTTCAGAAGTCCATATTAATTTACCTTCATTATCATACAAGGTAAAATAACAGCCTTCTTTCATAGCCAGCTTGCCTATTTCATTACCATTAAAATTATCCCATGATTTATGCTCAGCATAAAATGTTTCAAGGCGGGATACTATTAAATCAAATATTTTGCTTTGTTCTGCCCATTTATAGTCATAGAAGCAGCTGTCAATAGTTGTTCTAAGCATAAAGGACAGAATGAAAAGCGAAACAATAGTAACAAGCAGAAAAAGCAAAAGGAACTGCTTTTTAATGCTTAACTTCATATTTTAGTCCCGGCAAATTTATAACCTACACCGTATTGAGTAACTATATATTTAGGGTTTTTAGGGTTGTCTTCAATTTTCTGGCGAAGATTTTTAATGTGAGAATCAACTGCTCTGTCATACCCATCATATTTAGCACCAATTGCACCTTCAATTAAATCTTCCCTGGAGAAATATCTGCCAGCATTTTGGGCAAGAAATTTCAGCAGTTTATACTCGTTAGGTGTTAAGGTGATTTCAGTATCGTTTTTCTTAACAGTCCTTGAAGTAAAGTCAATAGATAAGCCGTCATTATAAGGCACAGCACTATTTTCACTGAAAAGCCCTGCACGACGCAGCACAGCTTTCACTCTTGCTACCAGCTCTCTAGGGGAAACCGGCTTAATAAGATAATCATCAGCACCAGTATTTAAAACATTAACTTTTGAATCCTCAGAGCTTTTTGCAGTTAGGACGATGATAGGTACATCGCTTGTTTTTCTAACCATTTTACAAATTTCTTCACCAGAAATATCTGGCAGCATTAAGTCAAGGATAATCAAATTAAATGTTTTTTCATTTAAAATGTTTACCGCAGCTGAGCCTAAAATAGCAAAAGAAGCATTAAAGCCTTCTTTTTCTAAGTAGGACTTAATTGTTTCTGCAACTTTGATTTCGTCTTCAACGATTAATATATTAATTTTATCACTCATAATAAATATATTTACATTGAAAATTTATTCTTGACAAGTATTATTTTTTTAAATACTATATATCATCATATAATGATATGATGAATTGATGTTATAAATACAGGAGTTTTTTTATGAGAGATGAAAGCAAAATTATTGATGCCAAAGCAGTGCTTGCAGCAAGAGAAAGCCTGCCTTCTGAGTATTCTTTTGTGGCACTGGAGCTTTTTTATAAAGTATTTGCAGATACAACAAGAATAAAAATATTATTTGCTTTAAAGGAAGTGGAGCTTTGTGTATATGATATGTGTGCTGCATTATCATTAAAGCAGTCTACTGTTTCACAGCAGCTTAGGTTTTTAAGGCAGACAGGTATCGTAAAATCAAGACAGGAAGGCAAAAATGTATATTACAGCCTTGATGATGACCATATTACAGGTGTGCTTTTAATGGGATTAGAGCACATTAATGAAAAGAGGTAGAATTATGAAAAAATATATGCTTGCAAATTTAGACTGTCCATTTTGTGCTGCAAAAATAGAAGAAGGTATAAAAAATCTTGACTGCGTAAAAGATGCAAAGGTAGTTTTTGCCACAAAAACATTAATAATAGATACTGATGATATTCATAAAGTGCAGGAAGCAGTTGATGAAATAGAAAAAGGTGTTGAAATACATGAGAAAAAGCAGGAAGAAAATTTTAATGTAACAAATGAATTAATACTTTTAGGTGCTCTGCTTGCTGCTTTTGGTTCAGGGTTTTATATGCTGCATACTTTTCAAACTCCTCCACTCTCTTATTTAAGCTATGCAGTATTAGTTATAGTTTATTTAATTGCAGGAAAAGATGTAATATTATCATCTGTTAAAAATCTCCGTCATGGTAAAATATTTGATGAAAATTTTCTTATGACATTTGCAACACTTGCAGCCTGGGCAATAGGCAGCCATGAAGAAGCTGTTGGTGTTATGCTTTTTTACAGAGCTGGAGAATTTTTTCAGGATTTAGCAGTTAATAGAAGCCGCCGTTCTATCCAGTCACTTTTAGAGATACGCCCAGATTATGCAGTTGTTATACGGGATGGCAAAGAGTGCAGAGTTGATCCAGAAACTGTAAATATAGGCGAAACTATAGTTATAAAAGCAGGGGAGAAAATAGCTCTTGATGGTATAGTTATAAAAGGTAAAACAACATTAGACACAAGAGCATTAACAGGGGAATCTGTCCCAAGAAGTGCTGAAACTGGTGATAAAGTTTTATCTGGTATGATAAGCTTAACTGGTATTATTGAAGTTAAGGTAGAGAAAATATTTTCAGAAAGTTCTGCATCTAAAATTTTAGATATGGTAGAAAGTGCTGCTGCAAATAAGGCAAAAACAGAAAATTTTGTTACAAAATTTGCATCATATTATACACCTATTGTATTTTTTATAGCTTTTGCAATAGCTTTAGTGCCACCGCTTTTAGATATGGGCTCATTCAGCCAGTGGCTTTATAGAGCATTAGTAGCATTAGTTGTTTCCTGTCCTTGTGCATTAATAATAAGTGTACCACTTGGTTACTTTGGTGGTATTGGCGGTGCGTCTAAAAAAGGTATATTAATAAAAGGTGCAAACTATCTTGAAGCATTATCTAATATACAGGCTGTTGCTTTTGATAAAACAGGTACTCTTACAAAAGGTATTTTTACTGTAACAGAAGTAAAATCTTTTGGCAAATATTCTGAAAGCGAAATTATAAAATATGCAGCTGTAGCTGAAAGTAAGTCAAGTCATCCTATTGCACGCTCTATTGTGGAATATGCTGGCAATATTGATTATTCTATTAAAGAATATGAAGAAATAAGCGGCAGGGGCGTAAAAGTATCTATAGAAGATAAAGAAATAATGGTAGGAAACGACAGTCTGCTGCATTTTACTAATACATTACATGATGAAAGTGTTTGCAATATTTTAGGCAGTGTTGCCCATGTAGTGATAGACAAAGAATATGCAGGATACATTATAATAAGTGATAAATTAAAAGACGATACAGTTGAGGCAGTAAACAAACTTTACAAAGCAGGCATAAAAAACATTACAGTTTTAACTGGCGATAATAAATATGCAACAGAAACCATCTTAAAAGATACTGATATTAAAGAATATTATTATGACTTGCTGCCAGAAGACAAGGCAGAAAAATTTAAAGAATTTGCTGATAAATATAAAGGTAACGGCTACTCATTATATGTAGGTGATGGCATAAATGATGCACCAGTTCTTGCTATGGCAGATGTTGGTGTTTCTATGGGGGCAGCAGGAAGTGATGCAGCTATTGAAACAGCTGATGTTGTTATAATGAATGATTCTTTAGTTAAACTTGCAGATGCAGTGAATGTTGCTAAAAAAACAAAAAAAATTATATGGCAGAATATTATTTTTGCTCTCAGTATTAAGGCTCTGTTTATAGTTTTAGGTTTATTTGATATTGCTTCAATGTGGATGGCAGTATTTGGTGATGTAGGGGTTGCTTTACTTGCATTATTAAACTCCATGCGGGCTTTAAGATAATTTTATAATTTAAAATACAATATTAAGCTTTCATAACACTGCTTATATTTTAATTTAAACTTGAAAAATTACTGAACTTTTACTAATAGTAATAATCTATTAAGATATATGTCTGTGTTATGGGGCTGTTTATGAAAAAGTACTTTTTAATAATTTTAATAATTCTTTTTTCTATTCCATTTATAGTATCAGGACAAAATAAGCCATCAGTCTCTTCCATTAAAGAG
>CAJUJZ010000127.1 GCA_910586745.1 uncultured Mucispirillum sp.
GTCTTATCATAATAATCTACATGAAATTTTAATACATTATCATCTTCAATTGCATCTGTTATAGTGTATTTATGTAATTCTTTTTCAAAAACACTTTCAGTAGTTTTTTCAAGCTGTTCATTATCTTGGTTTATATATATTCCTGTTGCATTTTCCACAAATATTGGGGTTCCTGTAAAACCAAAAAGTTGAGAATTTGGAAAGAATTTTTTTATACATTTATGATAATCTCCAAATTGAGAGCGATGACATTCATCAAAGATGATTACAAACTTTTTATCTTTTATAGGTTGTAGACGCATATTAAAAGTTTCTAACCCTTTTATAACTTTCTTTTTATTCTGTTTACTATCTACATCTATTGCTATACCTAGTTTTTGTATAGTAGTAACAATTATTTTATCTCTAATATCATCAGATAAAAGCCTGTTTACAAGTTTTTCTGTATTAGTATTTTCTTCTACACAGTTTTCCTGAAACTTATTAAATTCATCTCTTGTTTGGCTGTCTAAATCTTTTCTGTCTACTACAAACAAACATTTATCTATACTTTTATCTGCTTTTAATAAAGTAGATGCTTTAAATGATGTTAATGTTTTACCACTGCCTGTAGTATGCCATATATAACCATTACCCCTTTTTTCTTCTATACAGCTGAGTATTGCTTTCACTGCTTCTATTTGATAAGGTCGCATTACTAATATTTTTTTTTCAGTTTCTACAAGAACCATATATTTGCTGATTAATTCTGCTAAGGTGCATTTATCTAAAAACTTCTCAGTAAACTGATTTAATTTTGTAATCTTTACATTATCCTTATCTGCATACCTGTATACTGGCAAAAATCTTTCATCTGCATTAAAAGTAAAATATTCATTATTATTATTTGCAAAATAAAATGTATTATTGCCATTACTAACTATAAAAAGCTGTATAAAACAAAGTAATGAATTAGTATAACCATTACCTATGTCATTTTTATATTTTATAATTTGCTCCATAGCTCTTTTTGGATTAGTTGCATACTCTTTTAACTCTATTTGAACTATAGGAATACCATTTATTAAAATAATAACATCATATCTATGATAACTATTTTCTGTATTAATACGAAGCTGATTTACTACTTCAAATTCATTTTTACACCAGTCTTTTTTATTAACTAATGAATAAAAAAATGGAGTGCCATCTTCACGCTCCATATAGTTTTCTGCCCGTAATATTTTACTAACATCAAAAATATTATCTTTTATAATATTAGCTTTTAAATTGGCAAATTCTTTGTCACTTAAGTTTACCCTGTTTAAATTATTAAAATGGTTTCTAAAATTTTCTTCTAAATCATACCTGTCTTTTATATCACCGCGATATATATAGCCTTGTTTAACAAGCTGTTCTATGAATTTAGTTTCTATCTCTGCTTCTCTAGTTTTATGTTTATTATCCATAGTTACCTATTTAAGTTCATTTATATTAAAATATATAATAAATATAACATAACTATATCAATTTTTCAATAAATTAAAACATTAGTAATGCCTTGTTTTTATAAAAATCAATTTAATAATAAAAATGTCAAAGGCTGCATTATATGAATAATATAGAGTATATTATACCAGAATAAAATATGGACATATAAAACAAGTGGAATATATGACCTTAAAGAGCCATATCAACATTATTATAAAGATTTTGATATATTAATTTAGAAACATTTATATATTTTGGTGTAATTCAAATTTTAAAGAATCGCTGTAAGCTTTTAATTCTTTTTTAGTATTTTCAGGCAGTTTATTATAATCTGTATCAGTTATGGCACCTTCAAGAGTATATATATAAACAGAGCATATTTTTGGATATACTTCTTTCATTCTTTTAAATGCCCGTTTAGAGCCTATTTCAATTAATTCTTCAGAAGTATTGATACCTACTGTTGAAAGTTTTTTTGCAATATTTTTGCCTATATTTTTCATAGAAGTAAGTGATGCCATAATATACCTGCCTTAAATATTAATATACTATATATTAAAGTACTTATTTTGTATAAGCAATAAAAAAAAAGTGTTTACCCAAAAAAAACTTGGACAAGCAATATAATAAACATAGTAAAAGAATTTAAAATAAATAATGTCATAACTGAGCATGAAAGGCGGAGTATCTTAATTTATTCTTTATTAAAAAATACTGTCCAGCTGCGGACTTTTCATTCCATCGCTACTCGCTTGGAAAGTCCTTGCGTCGCACAATACGCTCCCCTTGTATTTTTTAAATCACGCTCTGCCAAAACAAGTTTGCCTATCACTCAACTAAAGAAGAAGCATCCTGCTCCTTATTTATCCCTACATTGTCTTACTGAGCCTTAAAGGCGAAGTATCTAAACAATAAAATAATTTAGATTTTTCGCCTGTAAAATCAGGCTCAAAATGACTATAGTCTAAATTTTTTAATAAGCCTAAAGCGTTCCCAAAGATTAATTTGAGAACGCCTGTATTTTACATTATATGCTTATTTTTTATCGTCTTTTACTTCTTCAAAATCAGCATCTACTACATTTTCATCTTTTTTAGATGTTTCTTCCTGAGCATAAGCACTGCCAGCTTGAGAAGCATCGCCACCCTGATTATTTTGAGCATATAAAACTTCTGCCAGCTTTTGTGCAGCAGCTGAAAGTTTATCTATACCTTCTTTAATATCGCCAACATTTTCACTGGTTAATTTTTGTTTTAAGTTTTCCATTTCTTTTTCAATGTTTTCTTTTACAGCAGCTTCTAGTTTATCCCCATGCTCTTTTAATGATTTTTCAGTAGTATATACCAGCGTATCTGCCTGATTTCTTACATCTGCTAATTCTTTTTTGCGTTTATCATCTTCTGCATGAGCTTCTGCATCATGTACCATTCTATCAATTTCATCTTCTGATAAGCCTGAAGAATCTTTAATAACGATAGACTGTTCTTTACCAGTGCCTTTATCTTTTGCAGAAACATGTAAAATACCGTTTGCATCTATATCAAAAGTAACTTCAATTTGTGGCACGCCTCTTGGAGCTGGAGCAATACCTGATAAGTCAAACTGACCTATAAGTTTATTATCACTTGCCATTTCCCTTTCACCCTGCAGTACCTGAATAGTAACTGACGGCTGGTTATCAGCAGCAGTTGTATATATCTGGCTTTTTTTTGCTGGGATTGTAGTATTTCTCATAATGATTTTATTCATTACACCGCCCATTGTTTCAATACCTAATGAAAGCGGAGTTACATCAAGAAGAAGTACATCTTTCACATCTCCCATTAACACACCGCCCTGCACTGCTGCACCTATTGCAACAACTTCATCAGGGTTGATACCTTTATGCGGCTCTTTGCCGAAAAATTCTTTTACTTTCTGCTGAACAAGCGGCATACGAGTCATACCACCAACAAGTATAACTTCATTAATATCAGAAGTTGTAAGACCTGCATCATTTAAAGCTTTTTTGCATGGTTCTAATGTTTTTTCAACTAAATCAGAAACTAATGCTTCAAATTTTGCCCTGCTTAATTTTTTAACTAAGTGTTTAGGTCCTGTTTGGTCTGCTGTAATATATGGCAGATTGATTTCAGTTTCAGTTGTGCCAGAAAGCTCATGTTTTGCTTTTTCTGCAGCTTCTTTTAATCTTTGAAGAGCCATTTTATCGTTAGCTAAATCTATGCCGTTATCTTTCATAAATTCTTCGCATAACCATTTAACTATTCTTTCATCAAAGTCATCACCACCTAAGAAAGTATCTCCATTTGTAGCTTTAACTTCAAATACACCATCGCCAAGTTCAAGGATAGATACATCAAATGTACCACCACCTAAATCATATACTACTATTTTTTCTTCACCTTTTCTCTCTAAACCATAAGCAAGTGCTGCTGCTGTTGGTTCATTGATAATACGCTGAACATTTAAGCCTGCAATTTTACCAGCATCTTTTGTAGCCTGACGCTGTGCATCATTAAAATATGCAGGAACTGTAATAACTGCATCTGTAACAGTTTCGCCAAGATAATCTTCTGCAGTTTGTTTTAACTTTTGTAAAATCATTGCAGAAATTTCCTGTGGAGCATATTTTTTGCCTTTAATTTCTACCCATGCATCGCCATTATCTGCTGGCACTATTTTATATGGCAGGTGTTTTTTTGCATTTGCAGTTTCAGCTGAATCTGCTTTTCTGCCTATTAATCTTTTAATACTAAAAATTGTATTTTCAGGATTAGTTACTGCCTGACGCTTAGCAAGTATACCAACAAGTCTATCTCCATCTGTAAAACCTACGATTGATGGTGTTGTTGTCATACCCTCTGCATTTACTATAACTTTAGGCTGACCATTTTCCATTACTGAAACAACTGAGTTAGTTGTTCCTAAGTCAATACCTATAACTTTTCCTTGAGCCATTGTTCCTCCAAAACAGTTTTAACTGTTATATATTTATTATATTTTATTTACTTTCACTTTTGCAGGGCGTATTACTCTATCATTTAATATATACCCCTTTTGAACACATAAAGTTACAGTATTATTTTCATATTCTGCTGAATTATCCATCATTATAGCTTCATGGATTGCAGGGTCAAACGATGTGCCAATTGCTGAATTTATTTCAGTAACGCCGTGGCGGCTTAGCACATCTTTAAACGATTTTATAGTAAGCTCAATACCTTCCCTTAAAGGAGAGGCTTCTTCTGTATGCTGCAAAGCCATTTCTATATTATCAATAACTGGCAGAAAATCTTTTACTACTGCCTGATTAGCAAAACGGATTTTATCTTCAGTTTCTTTTGTAAGCCTTTTCCTATAATTATCTAAATCAGCAGCACGGCGAAGTATTTCTTCATTTTTTTCTTTTAATATATTTTCTAAATTTTCCACCTGTTTTTTTAATATGCCTATTTCTCCACCACCCATATCCGCTTCTTCTGCCTGATTTTCTGCTTCCTGCAATCTGTCAGCATTTTCAATAATTTCTGCTTCCGGTGATTCTATATCAATTTTTACTCCCTCGTTCTGCTGCATATTTTCTTTGTTTTCTTCGCTCATTACTTATCCCCCTCATAGTAATCATTAAGCATTTTTGATATTATTTTTGAGGAATAATCTACAATAGAAACAACTTGTGAATATTTCATTCTTTTAGGACCTATAACACCCATTGTTCCTACTATATTTCCGCCCCTGTGGTATGGTTTTATAACCATCCCAAGCTCATCTGTATGATTAAGCCCTATTTCCGAACCTATAAATATCTGCACACTGTCTTCTTTCATACAGCTCTCAAGCAGAGCACAGATATGGCTTTTTTCTTCAAAAGCCCGCAGTACATCAGTTAATTTGCCATTCTGCCTAAGCTCTGGTATATCTATAATATTTTTTGTGCCTTCAAAAATAAATTCTTCATCAAATACTGGGCTTTTAACTACTGCCTCGCTTAATTTAACAGCATGTTCTGCAAGACGCCTTATTTCGCCTTCTGCTGCCTGCAGCTCCTGTAAAAGCATACGCTGCACTTCATAAAGATTATGTCCTTCATAATTACTGTTTATAAAGTTACTCATTCTAACAAGGTCATTATCTTTAATACTATTATCAACTCTCAGCAGCACATTCTGCACCATGCCTGTTTTTGAAACAATCACAGCAAGCACTGTTTCCCGATTTATTCTTATAAACTCTATATGTTTTAAGTTTATAGTATTCATTTTAGGGGATACTACAAACCCAACAGCATGTGTCATATCCCCCATTTTTTTAGAAAAATGACGAAAAAGATTCATCACATTCACTGGGTCAATACTCATTTCCTTGTAAATATTTTCTATAAAATTTTCTGATATATTTTGTATTTTTACAAATTTATCAATATAGTATCTATATCCGCTGTCTGTTGGCACCCTGCCAGCTGATGTATGAGGCTGAGCAATAAAACCCTTTTCTACCAAATCACTCATAATATTTCTTATAGTAGCAGGGGACATTTTTAAAGGTCCTACTTTTGAAACATTACGAGAACCAACAGGCTCACTGGTATCTACATATTCATCAATTATTGTCCTTAAAACAAGCTCTTCACGCTCATTTAAGAAACGCATATCCATTTATTATACCTCATTTGTTAGCACTCACAATCATTGAGTGCTAGAACTAATTTAGTAATCACAGTGAAAAGTGTCAAGAGTTTTTTTAAAAAAAATTATATTCTATTCTTAACTAACAGGACATATGTTACAGATTAGATAACAAATACCTTTTGTTAT
>CAJUJZ010000128.1 GCA_910586745.1 uncultured Mucispirillum sp.
TAAGACAGTGGTACATTTGTTACTGATAAAATATGGAATACTGCTCTTTCAGGTGCACCTAACTGGGATGCTTATATTAATAACAGCTGGTCGCATAATAGAAAAGAAATATTAGATAATGTATTTTGTGATGAAAGCAGAATAGAAGATGATGTTATATATTTATCGCAGGACTGTCTTGCATCTAAATTTAATGCATCTGCATATATAAATAAGGCTTTAGAGATTATTCCATATATTATTCAAAAAAATAAACTTTTTACTCAGTATATTTTTCAAGGCGACCCATTATACAGGAAAATCATTGCAGAGTATCTTAATAAAAGATGGAATACAGATATTGTGCAGAAAGAAAATATGATATTAACTCCAGGAATGCCAAACAGTATAGATTCACTTATCAGGGGTATTATCAGCAGGCATGATATTATTTATACTGAATCTCCAACTTTTTTTCATGCTGTACCGCTGATTTTATCGCTTGGTCAGCAGGTTTCTGCAATAGAGTGTGATGAAGAAGGCATCTGCATTGATAAATTATATAAAAATTTAAAAAGAAATGGCAGACATATTATTTGTGTTACTCCAACCTGCAGATATCCAAATGGTAAAACAATGAGCCTTAAAAGGCGTCTTGAATTGCTTGAATTCAGCTATGAAAATAAGATTCCTTTAATAGAATTTGATAATATGTTTGATATGGAAAATATATTACCGCCTTTATATGTGCTTGATAAGCATAATATGGTAATTCATGCAGGAAGTATTGCTTACCATTATGCTTTTGGGCTTGGCATAGGCTGGATTATTGCTCCAGAATATCTGCTTAACAGGCTTGCAGTTGTATCTATGGAAACAAATCACTATCCAGCTCAATTAAACCATTTAATTACTTCTGTAATGCTTTCAGAAAATGTAAATGGGGGGGGGATTTACAACCAGTTTGTTGACCAGTTTATACCATTAAGAAATCATCACTTAGAAGAATGTGAAAAGCTGTTTAAAAAACATTTATCTGATATTGCATCATGGGATACATATAATGAAAGAGGATTGTATTATATTAAAATGGATAATGATATCAGTGTAAGAAAAATGATGAATTATAACAGTATGGTTCGCTTTGCTTCCAGCTCTATTTTCTCAAGTAACGATTCTTCATATATTCTTATTAATGGTATTTCCCTTAGTTTGAAAAAATTAAATCAAGGTTTGGAAATTTTAAAATCTATTGCTTTAAAATCTAATAAATAACCGTCTGACTTTTTTTAAATCAACCGTCCTTGTAATATTCATAAATATTATATTACAGTTTTATTATGAAAAGTAGAAATGTGTTCTACTATTAGGGTTATACTACTATAAATAGGGTAAATATACCTAAGTATAGTAAAGTAGCTGGGCAAAGTAATATAATATTTAGTTATGGGAGGATTGCATGAGTAATATTTCAAGGCGTTCTTTTTTAAAAGTTGGGGCAGCCCTTTCAGCCGCTGCAGCTTTTGGCTGTACTAAAGGTGATGAAGATGAGGTGTATACACCACTTTCACCACAAGATGATTTAGTTTTTGATACGGAAGAAAAAGTTGTATGCAGCAGTGGTGCATATAACTGTGGTTCAAGGTGTCATCATAAAATTCATGTAAAAAATGGCAGAATGATAGCTATGACTTCAGCAGGTGATGTGCCTTATGATGAATGCAAAGAGTTAAATGAAAATAATCCAGATGAGTTTGTTCATGATACACTTGCTACAATGTCTGAAGGCCGTCAGGTGCAGTACAGGGCTTGTGCTAGAGGTTATTCATATATTTCTAAAACTTATCAGCCAGACAGGTTAAAATATCCATTAATCAGAGATGAATCTCTTGGTTTTCCAAAAGGTGATATTCGTGGTTTCAGGCGTGCAACATGGGATGAAGCACTTAAAAAAGCAGTAGATATGATAGTTGCATCTTATAATGCATCAGATGATACAAATATTGGTTATGTAACAGGTACTGGCAGACAGTGGATACATTATAATCTTGTCGCACGCTTTAGAAAAAAATTCCCATGGGTATGGTTTAATAATAACGAATCAACAGGTAATACTGACGGTGCAAAATTTGACAGTATTGGCGGTACATCTAAATCTAACAGCAGAACAGACAGATTTAATTCAAAATTCATACTTACTTGGGGGCAGGATAACAGCAGTACTACTTTTTATCAAGTAAATGCATACTGGATGGAAACAAAAATAAGGGAAGATTTAAAAACTCCAATAATTGTAATATCTTCTACTTATAATGATGCTGCAGCAATGCTTGCAACAGGTGTTAAAGTAACTTATAAAAAATGGCAGCCAGCAGATATAACAGCTGTACTTGGTCAGGAAACAGAAGTATATCAAGAAAATTATATAGATGGTGATTTACCATATCACAGCTATGAAATAACAGGTGGTGCAACAGGTGCGTCAACAACAGTTCAGGTACCTGCATGGGTTGCCTGCCGTCCTGCAACTGACGGTGCTTTAATGGTTGCAATGATGTATGTTATTTATAAACGGGGGCTTTACGATAGGAAATTTTTACAAGATGCCTGCTTTGGATTTTTTAAAGGGCAGGAAATTATAAGTACTGCACCAGCAAAATGTCAGGCAGGTATGCCGGTATGGGCACCACATGATGGTAAAATAGGTGATACAGGTGACCAAATCAGTACAGGCAAAACATTTACAGGTAAAAAAATGGCAGTGCCTGCAGGATATTCATTTGAAGAATATTTAGAATCATTAGAACAGTCTACAGCAAATGGCGGCTGGCTCAGTAGTGATGGCAGTGATGACAGCAATAAATATGCAGGCGTATTAAATTATGCTGCAAGGCTTACAGGAGTATCTGCAGATATTATTGAAGCAATAGCTATAAAATATGCAGAAACAAAACCTGCATTTTTAGAAGCAGGCGGTGGCCCGCAAAGAGCATATAATGGTCTTGAATGGTGCTGGCTCTGTTTCTGTTTTGCTGCTATGTGCGGCCATACTAATAAAAGAGGCGGCGGCCCAGGTATGACAATGTACAGCACACCAGATGAAATGGTATATGAAGAAAGATTAAGCAGTGCATGGAACTCTGGCTCATCAAGGGTAGATCCATGGAGTGGTGCAACTATTGCAACAAACTTATCTGCATATCCTCATACTGCTATTACAGGTAACGACTGGAGAACACCAGAACAGATAGCAGAAGCTGTAAAATTAGAAACTGCATGGTATGAAAACCCTCAAACTGGTGAATCAACTTATCCTTACGGAATGAGACCAAATGGTCCTATTGATGTATCTGGCAGAGAAAAACCTATTCAATTAGACTGTTTTGTTGTAGTTCATGCAAACTATATGGTATCTCAGGCAAATACTAATAAATGGGCTGTTGCATTAAGAGAGCATTTAAAATCATTAATTGTGGCAGATTTACACATGACTCCTACTGCAAGATATGCAGATGTGGTATTTCCAATTGCCAGCCATTTTGAAAGTGAATATTTTGGTGACCCATTTATATATGGTCCAACTGCAAGATTTTACCATGGTAAAGCAATAGAGCCAATGTATGAATGCTGGACAGAAGAAAAATTTGAGCAGACTTTATGGTCTAAGGTAAATGATGCATTAGGTATTTCAAATGGCGATATAAGTGAAGGTGGTATTCCTGCATATTTTGCAGAAACAGCAAGGCCATCAGGGGAAGCAACATATACAACAAGGATTGCGCCATCAACATACTATAAAGAACTTGTTACAGAAAATGTACAGACACCTTCATGGGAAGAATTAAAAAATAAAGGATTTTATGATTTAACAATTCCTGCTGATAAACCAATGGTAGGTATGCGTGATATAATAATTCCTGGCAGTGTAGACCCTAAAACAAATCAGGAAATTCCAGAAGACCATAAAATTGCTACATCAACAGGCCGTATAAATTTCTTCTCACCATTCTGGTATCTGCGTATGCAGACATTAAAACAAGACCCTGCAAACCCTGCAAGTGCTGGTTTTAGAACTGCTACAGCTAAATATATACCAAATAGAGAAGGTTATGAAAAATTCTTTGCTGATATTGATTTGAAAAACTTTACAGGCTTTACATCACCAAACAGCCAAAGAACTTATAAATTGCTTTATTTATGCAATAAACCAAGATATAGAGCTCAGTCAGTGCTTGATAATGTATCTATGATAAAAAATGAAGTAAAACACCATGGGGTTAGAATGAATGCAATAGATGCAGCAGAAAGAGGCATTAAAGACGGCGACTTAGTATATGTTTATAATGACAGAGGCTGTATAAAAGTTCATGCAGAAGTTTCATACAGGCTTCCACCTGGAGTTGTAAGTGTAGAACATGGTGTATGGTACAGACCTGCAACAGATGAAAATGAACAGGTAACAATTTGGATGTGTAAAAATAAAGATAATAAAACATATGAACCTGTAAAAGTTCCTGTTGATTTAGGCGGCTGTGCAAATGTGTTAACTGATGACTGCTTTACATTAGACCCAACTTTCTGTGTTCAGACTTTAGCAGCACAGGGCGGTCCATGTGAAGTCAGCTTAACAAAACCAGAGTAATGGAGGTAGAATATGAGTCAATGGGGATTTTATTTTAATCAAGATAGATGTTTAGGCTGCCTTACATGTAAAATGGCCTGCAAAAACTGGAACGAAAAACGCAGAGGTGACGCATCAATAAATATTCGCTCATATCTGCAGGATAATCAAGAGTATGCAGCAGAGCAAAATGGCGGTGAATATGGTGTTGTTTTAGGTCAGGAAGAAAATCAAAATATATATCTTGATAATGAAGGCAGAAGCAATTATGAAGAATTTAATAAATTCTATATGAAAGAAGACTGGCGTCGTGTTGAAACATACGAATATGGTACTTGCTCATTAGATAAATCTACAAATACATTTGTGCAAGGGGTGGATAGAAGATATCTGGTTATATCCTGCAACCACTGTTCTGACCCAGTATGTGTTAAAGTATGCCCAATGGGTAACATTAGAAAAGACCCTGTTACTGGTGCTGTATTAGTGGTTAGTTATGAAAGCTGTATTTCATGTGGAAAATGTAAAGAAGCATGCCCATGGGATGCTCCACAGTTTTATGATAATAATTTTGCAGCATATAAACAGGATGATCCAAAAAGACCAAAAATGACAAAATGTACATTATGCGTAGATAGAATATCTGTTGGATTAAAACCTGCATGTGTGGCTGCCTGCTGGAACAGAGCTCTTGACGCAGGTCCTGTAGAAGAACTTATTGCAAAATATGGTGAAGGAAATATTACAACTACTTTACCAGAATTTAAAAGCAGCCAAACACCACTTGGCGATACTCAGCCAAATATTTTATTTAAGAAAAAAACAGACAGAATACGCAAATAAATAATATACAGGGCAGTGTATTAAGTTACTTTTACACTGTCCTGTAACAGTGAGGCGTTATGGACAGCATTAAAGAATATTTCAATCTGCATAATAGAATGTTAAGGATTTTTTCTCAGGTATTTTATAAAGAGCCTGACATTCATCATTTAGAAGTTATAAAAAAATATATTCCTGCATTAGAAGAAATTAGTAAAGAGTATAAGATTAAAATGCTGGATAATGGAATAAAAAATTTCAAAACCTTTTTTAATAATAATCAGTTAGATGAAAAATACATAAAACAGTATGCAGCAGAATTTGCACAATTGTTTTTAAGTGTTGGTATATCTGTTGGTAAAAAAAGTATTATTCCGCAGGAATCTGTATATTTATCCCCGTCTGGTCTTTCTATGCAGGATGAAAGAGATGAGGTGCTGCAGTTTTATTACATATATAATATTGGTAAAGAAAAAGATTTCAAAGAGCCTGAAGACCATATTTGTGCTGAAATTTATTTTATCAGTATGCTCGGTGATAAAGCTGTAGAAAATATTGAAACAGTAGACGATTTAAAAGGCAGCCAATATTTAAATGCTGTTATAGATTTTATGGATAGACATTTATTAAAATGGCTGCCTATGGTGGAAAAAGATATGTGCAATTTAACAAACAATCTTTACTTCCAAGGTTCGGTTCAAGTAATATATGGGCTTTTACTTTTAGAAAAAGAAATGATTAGCGATTTATTAGGCTGATAAGTTTAAAAAGCACCATTATTATGAAAATTAGGAGAGTTATATGAAAAGGCTGATGTTATATACATTAACATATTTGTTAGCGTTATCTGTCCCT
>CAJUJZ010000129.1 GCA_910586745.1 uncultured Mucispirillum sp.
TTTGCTAATAATATCAATAAAAATCATGAGGATAAAATGTTGATAATTTTATCCGATAAAATTTAAGACCATGCAGCTATGCAGCTGCAGAGGGTCAAATCAAAATATAGGGAGTTGGTAGAGTATATCAAATATTTCTTTTTGTGCTTTTTTATATCTATGCCTAGAGGCAATAGATACTGATTTTGATTCCAGCATATCTTTAAATGTTCTATTTTTTGAAAGCATATCAGATATATCTTGACCAAATGTAGAGCTTGTATATTCTGGTAATTGCAGCACATATTGTATTTTATTTTTATATTTTTTATATTCTTCCATTTCAAAAAATTTAAGTCCTTTATCTTCAATTTTAGCATGATATTGATTTAGCCAGACAACAAATGTAACAGGATATTCACCAAACTGTTCTATCATAGAAGATAAACCATTTAAAGTATGCCCTAGGCTCTCGCCACCAGCAATTATTGTATGAAAATAAACTTTACCAATAAAGTCATTTTCTTCACTTGTTAATAATTCAACTAAATCATTTTCAAGTGCATAAGCTAAAAATGGAATAAAGCTGGAAGCACCATTATCTATAATGGTATTTTTTTTATCAGTTTTAAAAAGTTTTTCAATGAGAGTGTCCCAACCCCTTGCTATGATTTCATTATTTTCCATAATTGATAATTTTTCTACATTTAAAGTTTTGAATCCATAAAAGCTGGCGTTCACCTGGTCTGTATCAATACATAAAGTTTTCTCTTGTAGTTCATCTTGAATAAACTGTGTAATAAATGATGATACTGTGGTTTTACCTACACCACCTTTTCCCATTAAAATAAAATGGAAATTTTTTTCTGGTTTTTCTGATGTTTTTTCTTTTTCTGACATTATATACTCCTTATATTACTTTTCATTATTGTATGAAAATTTTTTTTGTTTGCTTTTAATTATTGTAGGCTCATCTTGTATATTTTCGTTCTCTAAATTAAGCAATGATTCATTAATATTTAATTCTTCTGCTGCAGCTGGAATATTAACTTGTTTTTTAAAATTTTCTTGTATCTTTTTAAGATTCTTAATCTTTCTATATACAACCTGGTATGATACTTTTATATCTGTTTCATCAATAATTGTTTCATAAATTGCTTTAACAGGGATATTTAAATTAAGTGCTTTAACTATAGAATCTTTCTGGTGATAAATCAGCATATCTATATCACCATATTTTTTTTTGGAGTTAGCTTTTTTTAATATTTTATTAAAAAAATCATCATTTTTCATATTTATATACTCTTTTGATTATTAGTTATCATAAAATATTCTATTTTTATCTATGTTATACATTTTTTATTTAAAAGTAAATAAAAATATAAATATTTATAAATATTTATAATTTTTATTGACATAAAAATATAAATATTTTACACTTTAAAAAAAGGGCAGGATAGGTGCAGAGCCGTCGCTTGCACAAAAATAACATTCGCCAACGGCTCAAGTTGGAGATGGTTTTACTTCTTTTACATAAAAGAAGAAAAGGTTATTGCTATGCAAAGTAAGAGAGAAATTAAATATACAATTAGATTTACTAAAGAAGAAAATGAAGAATTTACTAACAATGTAAAAAAAGCACTTGTATCATCAAAGTCTGAATATTTAAGAAAGTTAGCTTTAAATAATGTAATAAACTCAAGAACAGATAATCAGAATTTCAGGGAATTTTTAAAAGTTGCTGGAGAAATGGGAAAGCTGCAGGGTTTGTTAAAAATTTTTATTATGGAGTATGATACAACAGATAAAACAGAGAAAAAAATTTTAGATTTAATAGATGAAATAGTGCAATTTAAAAATCAGTTAAAGATTTTATCGGATAAAATCTTATGATTATAAAGAAATCAGTTATGAAATCAAATGATAAATCTAGTTATGCAAGACTTGCTAAATATATTATGGAAGAACAAACCGTACATAAAATAAGAAATATAGGTATGTGGAACTCAAGTGGATATGATAATGATGATATTGATTTATTTATGAAAGAAGTTAAAGCTGTGCAGGATTCTAATACTCTTTCAAAAGATGATAAAACATACCATTTAATCGTATCTTTTAAGGAAGATGAAATAGATATAAATAAATTAAAGAATATAGAAAACGAAATTGTTACAGCGATGGGGTTTGAAGAACATCAAAGATTATGTGTAGTGCATAATGATACAGATAATCTACACTTACATATTGCTATTAATAAAATTAATCCAGAAACAAATAAAATATATACTCCTTATAGAGATTATCAAAAATTAAATGATATAGCTGCAGCTATAGAATTTAAATATGGTTTAAAAGAAGATAATCATATTAAGAGTGAAAGACCATATTCTAAAGCTGTAGATATTGAAAAATCAAGTTATCTTCAAAGTTTACAAAGTTATATTAAAAATATTGATTTAAATGATGTTACTTCTTGGGAAGATTTTCATATTAAATTAAATGAAGCAGGTATTATGTATCAAAAAAAGGGGGCTGGAGCTGTATTTACAAATGAAAATAAAAAATTGTATGTGAAAGCTAGCAGCATAGATAGAGAATATTCTATAAAAAGATTGGTGCAGCGATTTGGAAAATATAAACCATATCAATATGATGTTACAAAAACAGTAGATAAATATGAGAAGAAAGCTATTAATGATAATGGTTTATATGAAGAATATAAATTATTTAACGAGAATAGGAAAAATGAAATTAAGAACAGTATTGAACAAGTAGAAACTGCTTATATTAATAAATTAGATACAGAATTATACAATATAAAAAAATTAATGAATATGACTTTACTTTCTCATGCTTCTTATATGGAAAAAGTGATTATTAATAAAGTATTTAATAGCATGATAAAAGATAAAAAAGAATCTCTATATAAACAAAAAAGAGAAGAAAAATTTAGAATATATAAAAATAATCCATATTTAAGATTTAATGAATGGGTAAAAAAAGAGGCACTTAATAATAATCTTAAAGCTATTGATTTTATAAATAATCAAATAGCAAAAGAGAATTATATTGTTGCAGATTTTTCATCACACATTAACAATGCTGTTAAAGTAACGAAAAATGGCACATATATTACTGCTGATAATATAAGATTAAGAACAAATGGTATTAATGTTAGAAGTTGTAAAGAATATGCTGTATTAAAGAATTTAGAATATTATAAACAAATATATCCAGATAAACCATTAATTATAAAGGGCAGTAAAGAGTTTAAAGAGCAAGTAATTAATGTAATTGCTAAATATAATATACAACTTAAATTTAATGATGAAAGAGCAAATGAAATTATCGACAGAATCAAGCTAACAGATAAGCTTGAACATATAAAACTGTTAAAAGATTTTAATAAAATCCATAATGATAAAATGTATAAGTATAAACAACTGGATTTTAAAGAGAAAGAATATGAATACAGAGGATTTTTTAAACATCATAATAGTTATTTTTTAATTGTTAGAAGTTATGAAACCAACACATTTTATATTAAAGAGCCTACTAAAGATGATTATAAAAACATAAAAGGACTTCAAAAGGGCAGCACAATATCTTTTGCACCAGATAATAGAATAAATGAGAACTTAATATTAGATGATTTAATTAAAGTTCAAGAAGAAAAGAAATTAAAATATCTTCCATTAACTAATGAAAATATTGATAAACTTATTTTTCAAGGTGTTAGAAGATATAAAAATGAGATTATTTATTTGTATAAAGATAACAATAAAAATAGAATATATACAAAAATAGCTACCAAAGAGGATAAAGAGCAATATAGAAAAAAAGAAGATAAAATTTTATCCGATAAAATTTTATCGGATAAAAATTTAAACAGATAGAAAGGTGTAAAATGAATGATTCTAAATTAAAAACTAAACTAATAACTTTATTAATATTTTTTATTTTTGCTGTTCTATATTTACAAGCAGTCACTATATTTATAGCAAAAACAAATCATTTAACTGGCTATTATCCATTTTATTATTCAATCATCTGGGCATATAAAGCATATACTGTAAACACAAATATTTTTAATTCAATTTTAGAAAAGTTTGCTGCATGTTTTATAATATTAGTTGCTGGTATGTTAGCAGCAGCTAGATATAATTATGCGGTAATTAATCGTCAAAAATTAAATAAGAATCTTCACGGCTCTGCACGCTGGGCAACATATAAAGATATAGAAAGAGCTGGGTTATTTTCTTCTAATGGCGTTATTGTTGGAGCAGTAGAATATAAGAATAAACCTAAATACTTAATTCATGATGGAGCAGAGCATATTTTAACTTATGCTCCAACCAGGTCTGGAAAGGGGGTAGGCTTAATTGTTCCTACGCTTACTACATGGAAACATTCTGTAGTAGCAACAGATATCAAGGGTGAGTTATGGAGTATGACAGCTGGTTATCGTAAGCAATATCTCAATAATCTTGTTATGAAGTTTGAGCCAGCTGCTATTGATTCTGTAAAATGGAATCCATTTGATGAAATAAGAGTTGGAACAGTAGATGAAGTTGCAGACGCACAATCATTAGCATTGTTAATAGTAGACCCACAAGGCAAAGGCTTGGAAGACCACTGGGTAAAAAGTGCATATTCATTAATAACAGGTTGTATTTTATACTTACTTGAAAAAAAATCAAAAAATGAATCAGAAGCGAATATGAAAGCTTTGGATAAACTTATTTCTGATACATCACGACCTTTAACAGAACTATGGGAGGATATGAAAAAATGTGATAATGAGATTGCAAAACAAGTAGGGCAAGATATGCTTGATAAACCAGAAAATGAGGGAGGCTCTATTGTTTCTACTGCTAAAACGGAATTATCACTTTATCGTGACCCTGTTGTAGCTGCAAATACTTCATTTTCTAATTTTAAAGTTAGAGATTTAATGAATCATGATAATCCAGTAACACTTTATATTGTAACACAACCAAAAGATATACAGAGAATCACACCAATATTTAGATTATTAATTAATATGATAATAAGAGTGAATGTTTCTGATTTTACATACCACCAGGATAAGCCAAAAGAATTAAATATATATCAGAAATTTATTAGAATAATACAGGGTAAGCCTACAAAAGAGTTTGCTAGTATCAGAGGTAAAGGGAATTACAAACATAGATTGTTAATGATGTTGGACGAGTTTCCATCGTTGGGCAAAATGGATATAGTTCAAACGGCATTAGCATATTGTGCTGGTTATGGAATTAAATGTTATTTGATTACTCAAGACCTGGCACAGCTGCAGGACAAGTATGGCAAAAATGAAGCAATTACTTCAAACTGTCATATACAAAATGCTTATGCTCCTAACAAAGTAGAAACAGCAGAATATTTATCTAAACAGACTGGTGAAACTACAGTAATAGAAGAACATATTAATGAATCTGACAGCGGCTTTCTTGGAAAGAAATCACACAGTAAAAGTATTCAATACACTAAAAGGGCATTACTTACACCAGACGAGTGTATGAGATTACGAGGGGCAGAAAAAGATGGTAATGGAATGATAAAAAAAGCTGGTGATATGCTTGTTTTCGTTGCAGGGTTTCCAGCAATAAAAGGTATTCAACCATTATATTTTAAAGAGCCTGTATGGCAAGCTAGAGCAGCTATTCCTGCACCAAAAAAGAGTGATTTAATCATAGATGATAACAGTGAAACAATTGAGCAAGTAAAAAATAATTCAAATGATGATGAACTGAGAGAAATAGAATTATGAGTAAATTGATTAAATTTTATATGCTATTAATTTGTTTTATAATATTTTTTGCGGTGTATGGACATTATAATTTTGAAATTAATAGGACTGAAAGTCTACCATTAGGCATATATCATATTAGTTATGATGAAACAATAAGAAGAAATGATATTGTTGTTTTTTGTCCGCCATATAATGAATTTTTAGAATTTGCTGAAAAACAGGGATATTTTGGTAAATTTAAATTAGTATGTGATAATAAAACACCTAAATATATGAAAAAAGCAGTTGGTTTGCCTGGCGATGATATTTTTATTACTGCCTCTGGAGTATATATAAATAAAAGGAAGATAAAAAATAGTGAGCCTTATGAAAAAATTTTATCGGATAAAATTTTTCAAAATTATTTTAAGCATATAAAATTACAAGATAAATAATATTTTTTAATGTCAGACTATAACAAACTCTCTTTCGACAGTAGATATTTTGGAATA
>CAJUJZ010000130.1 GCA_910586745.1 uncultured Mucispirillum sp.
CAAAATAGACGAATCTAGTTGTAATAATTCTGTTCATAAAAAAGATTTGGACTTTTAAAATGATATATTATACTAGAAAATATATATTTTAATAATCATATATTATTTTTAACCTTAAAAAGTATCATTTCAATAAATATTAGAAATATTATAAATTTATGATATACATAATCTACAGTAAATGTATTATCATCTTGTGGCAGTATTTTTGTCAGTATTGGTAATATAACGCTGATATTTTATTTATATTTAAAAGATAAATAAGAACAGGCAGGTAAAATAGTGGCATTAAAAGATGTAGAGCAGACGAATAAATATATATGTGCTCACTGTTCATCAGAAGTTAATTATAAAATAGGAATAAAAGAAAATGATAAATATTTTTGCTGTGAGGGCTGCCGTTCTGTTTATCACTTAATTAATGATGAAGGGTTTGGCTCATTTTATACAAAAAGAACAGACTGGGAAGATTCTGCACCAGTTGAACAGGTGGATGCAGATGCAGAATATTTTGAATCATCGCTGGAAGTCCTTAATAATGGAGATTACTCTTTATCAATAGTTATAACAGGTATTCGGTGTGCAGCATGTGTATGGCTTATAGAATCATCAGCATTAAAAGATGAAAGAATAAAATCTTTCCGCATAAATTATGCAAACCATAAAGCAAAAATTATATTTAATCCAAAAGATATTTCAGTAAAAGAAGTGCTGCAGAAAATTACAAGGCTTGGTTACTGTCCACTTCCATCTACAAATATAGAAACAATGCATGATAAAGAAAGAAAAGATTATTTTTACAGATTTGGAGTAGCAGCATTTTTTACAATGCAGGTAATGATGTATTCTATTGCAAACTATACAGGTTATTTTAAGGGAATGGATGAAAACTTGTATTTTTTATTTAAGCTGTTATCATGGGCTTTAGCAACACCTGTATTAATATATTCTGCACTTCCTTTTTTTCAGAAAAGCTTTTCTGCACTGAAACATTTTCATTTTACAATGGATACTCTTGTAGCAATAGGGGCTGGAACTTCATATTTATACAGTGTTGCAGCAATTTTTCTAGGTTATGAAACATACTTTGATACATCAGTTATGATTATTACTTTAATACTGCTTGGCAGATTTATAGAAGCTGGTGCAAAACAAAAGGGTGGTAATGCTGTTGCAAAACTTTTATCTTTAAAACCAAAAAATGTTAGAAAGATTATGTATGAGCAGAATGGAGAAAAATCATATATTACTATACCAATAGACCAGCTTGCAAAAGGTGATTTATTTGAAATTTCTACAGGAAGCAATGTTGCTGCTGATGGTAAAATTATTGAAGGTGTATGTGAAATAGATGAATCCATGCTGACTGGAGAGCCTATGCCTGTTAATAAAAAAGAAGGCAGTCAGGTATATGCAGGAACAAAACTTATTAATGGAACATGTATAGTTATGGCTGAAAATGTTGGTGTAGACAGCTTTTTATCAAAAATTGCAGCTTCAGTTGATGATGCACAAAGCTCAAAAGCACCAATTCAAGATGTAGCCGATAATTTTATTGGTAAGTTTGTACCTTTTGTATTAATCATTGCTGCTTTATCATTTATATACTGGTATTTTTTAGCATCAGTTGGAGCAGAACTTTCTATAATGCGTGCAGTATCTGTTTTAGTAATTGCATGCCCTTGTGCTATGGGACTTGCAACACCACTGGCAGTAATTTCTGCAACTAATAAATTATCTGAAACAGGTGTCATATTTAAAAATGGCGAAGCTATAGAAAGATATGCCTATGTAAATGATTTTTATTTTGATAAAACAGGAACAATTACAACAGGAAACATGACAGTCACTGATTATAAGCTTTCTTTTTCATGCAGTTCTGTATTAAATTTAATAACTTCTGCAGCTTTTTATTCAAAACATCCTGCATCAAAAGCAATTGCTGCAATAAATGAAGATTTATATGAATATGAGAAGTTTGAAGAAACAGCAGGAAAGGGCATAACTGCTGAAATAAAGAATACAAATGTTATAATTGGCTCTCAAAAATTTCTGCAGGAAAACAGTATAAAATTTACTAAAGATTATGAAGAGTATATTGAAAACTCAATAGAAAAGGGCTGCACAATAGTTTGTGCTGCAGTAAACCATATTTTAGTTGGTGTATTTTCTATTTCAGATATTATAAGAGAAGAAGCTGCTGAAACTATATCTTTACTGCAGAAAAAAGGTAATGATGTTTCAATTATAACTGGAGACAGCAAGAAAGCTGCAAATATTATACTTGAAAATGCAGGAATAAAAGCAAATATTTTTGCAGATGTTTCGCCTTTTGATAAAGGTAATATTTTACAAAATGCAAAAGATACTAAAAAAACAGTAATGATAGGCGATGGCATAAATGATGCTATTGCATTAACTGCTGCAAGTGTTGGTATATCTATGAGAAATTCTACAGATATTTCTATAGAAAGTGCTTCTGCAGTTTTGCTCCGTAACAACTTATCAATTATAGAAAAATCTCATAAAGTATGCAGAAAAACTTTAAGAATTATTAAGGAAAATTTATTTTGGGCTTTTTCATATAATTTAATTGCTATACCATTAGCATGTACAGGCTTAATTCATCCAGTAATGAGTGCAGCTTTTATGAGCTTCAGCTCACTTTTTGTTGTAGCAAACTCAGTAAGAATAAAAAAATAGGCTTTAATATAATATATAACACTGCATTTTTCAGAAAACTTGTATATTATAATTATACAAATTGAGCAAATACTGCAAAAGTTCTTATGATTGTATTTTTTATATATGAGATAAAGATGTATAATCTATTGAGTAAAAAATTTATATATATAACTCACTTATATTATTAATGTTTATATATTTTAAAAATACTTATAAAGTCAGCAAGATATTATTATATAAATATTACTGAAGTAAAAATATAATTTATTTATAGAAGTTAACTTTAATATGAAAATGTAATTCCTTGATAAATAAAATAAATACCCATAATAAAGATAAGAAATGCAGTTAAATGTTTAAAATATTGTACATACTGCATTACATATGAGCCCAATACAGCTAAAATCATTAATGCAACAGAAGTGCCAATACCAAAGGCTGCCATCATTAAAGCACCAGTATACCATAAACCAGAAGGCACTGCACCAATTACTGCACCCATAGTTAAGCCGCATGGAAGAAAACCAAGAAATAGACCATAAAAAAATGGATTATTAGGCTTATATTTTTTTATTTTATTCATAATTTTCAATTTAGCTAGAAAATTAAAAGAACTTAAGTTGAAGAAATACATGACAGCAAATAATACTAAAATAATACCGCCAACAAGAGCTGCAAACTTTTGAATATTTAAAAAATTCTGTCCAGCATAAGTTGCAATAGAGCCAAGACCGCCAGCTAATGCACCCATAACGGCATAAGTTATAGTCCTGCCGGCATTATAAAAAATGTTAGGTATTAATATTTTATATCCAGCATTACTCTCAGAAAAAGTGCTTGAAATATGAAGCACAAAAGGGTGACACATTAAAATACAGTGCCCAAATCCCCCTGCAAAGCCTATTAAAAAATGACCAGTGACTAAAGCCAGAATTTCAGCCATATAAAACCTATTTTACATCATAAAATACATAAAAAGTAGTTGTTTTACCGTCCATATATATAATATCAGCTTTTGTATACCATTTAGTTCTGCCAGACATACATTTTACTAAAGTTTGATTAACTGTAAATTCAGTATCAGAAACTTTTTTGCCTTCATATTCATATTTGCCCATATCCATTTCCATATTAGATTTAAATTTAACTGACTTAACTGGTTTGTCAAATTTATAAGTCAATGTAAATTCTTTCATTGGCTTCATTGGACGAGTTGCATAAACAGATATCCCGTAAGTATCGTTTTTAAAAGCAATATCTTTTTCTGTAATATCACAAGCTGCATTATAATTTACAGGAAATGCTGCAAAACTTAAAAATGGAACTGCTATAATAACAATTAAAGCCAAAATGATTTTTCTCATAAAATCTCTCATATATTTATAATAATCAAACCATATCATATATAAAAAGAAAGTGCAAGTCTTTTAAATAAATATGTCCGATAAGATATATTATGTAAAATAAATAAATAAAAAAGGGTGAATCAGTTTAAAATTTTCCCCTAGAATCGATTTTAGTGTATGTTTATATACTGACTATTTAAAATCCCCTTAGAAGTCAAAATTTGAGCTTGTTTAAAATAATAAGTTTGACAGCATTTATTTATTGATTAAAAATAAGCTTTATTATATTATAGCTGGTAAATAAAATTTATTGGAGTTACGCTATAAATACTCAGTTAATTATTTTTGATTTAGATGGCACATTATGTGATACTTTTGATGATATATATTTGTCATTAAAACATACTCTTGATAATTTTAGTGTTTTTACACCTTCTCTTGATGAAGTTAAATCTTTTATTGGTGATGGTCTTGCTTTGCTTATAGAAAGGACATTAAATGTTACAAACCAGACTCATTTAAAAAATGATATTATGACTTTTTTTATGCAGTATTACAAAGAGCACTGCACAGATTCTACATTATTATTTCCTGGAATGGAAAATGTTTTAAAGGAATTATACAGTAATAATGTAAATATGGCTGTTGTTTCTAACAAGGCTCACCATTTAGTTGATATTATCATAAAAGAGCTTGACTTATATGATTACTTTAAATTTGTTTATGGCGGTGATAGTTTTGATGAAAAAAAACCATCTGCTAAACCATTATTAAATATAGTAAACAATTTAAATATAATACCTGAATATTCATTTATGGTTGGTGATAGTGATAATGATGTGCTTGCAGGTATTTCTGCCGGTATGAAAACAATTTACTGTTCTTACGGCTATGCTCCATTAAAAAAATCAACTTCAGATTATATTGTTGATAATCCATTAGATATTTTGAACTTTGTAAGGTAAATATTAATTATGAGTAAAACTGCTTTTTATGCTGATTATATATATTACAATAATGAAATACATAATAATTCATATCTTTTAGTTACTGATAATATTATAGATGGCATCAGTGAAGATATTGAAAAATATCTAGAGTATAAAGTTAAAAAATTTAATAATTCAGCTATTTTTCCAGGTTTAATAAATACTCACAATCATTTAGGTATGGGTATAATGCGTGGCTATGCAGATGATTTGCCACTTATGACTTGGCTTAATGATTATATATGGCCTGCTGAAAGAAAAATATTATCAGGTGAATTTGTTTATTATTCCACCCTTTTATCATTAGCTGAATCTATCCGTTCAGGTGTTACCTGTATTAATGATATGTATTTCTTTGCTTTTGATGCTAAAAGAGCTTTTGAAAAAGCTGGTATTCGCGGTGTAGTTGGTTTTGGGGTGCTTGAAAATTTCAGCAGAGCTTTTAAAGCTGCTGATGAATTTGAAGAATCAGAACTTGTCAGCTTATCAATATGCCCTCATGCTTTATATACTGTGCCTTTTGATGTAATGAAACAGTGCTGTGATTATGCTAAAAAAAGAAATATTTTACTGCATACTCATTTGGCAGAAACTCTTGATGAAGAAAAACAAATTTTAGAAAAATATAATAAAAGACCTGTTGAATTAATATATGAAACAGGTGCTTTTGATACTAACTCTGTATTTGCTCATTGTGTTCATATTAATGATGATGATATGAAAATAATGGCAGATAAAAAAGTCAATGTATCTCACTGTTTAGAAAGCAATTTAAAACTTGCAAGCTGTTTTTCTCCTGTAAAAAAAATGATGGATGCTGGAATAAATGTTTCTATAGGAACAGACGGCGTATGCAGTAATAATGATTTATCAATGATTGGTGAAATGAGCACTGTATCTAAATTCCACAAAGCATTTAATATGGATGCAACTGCCCTTTCAGCAGATACTGTTTTACAGATGGCTTCATCTTATGGTGCAAAAGCATTGAATATACAAGGTATTGGCACTTTAAATAAAGGTATGAAAGCTGATTTCTTTGTATTATCTTTTGATGCAGTTCATTTAACACCTGTATATAACCCCGTATCTCATCTTGTATATGCTGCAAAAGATAATGATATTACAGATGTTTATGTAAACGGAAGCCCTGTTTTGCAGGATAGAAAATTAATTCATTTTGATGAAGAACAAATAAAAAATTAT
>CAJUJZ010000131.1 GCA_910586745.1 uncultured Mucispirillum sp.
TGTGTTGATAAATATATCATACATTATAAAAGTTACTTTTTTTGTATTATAATTTAATATATTAAACCAAACTTATATTATAAGTTTGGTTTAATTTTTTTATGTTTTTGACTTATCCAAAAATTTTATTATATAAGCCATTCTTATCCTGCTTTTTAAAGGCTGGAAATTTCAATTATATATATTGCAGCACAGCACATAATATATTTAAAGTATTTGCTTTAAGCGGAGATAATCAATAAATATTTTTATATATTACCTATTATATAAGATTATATTTATTTCTTATAATTAAAACTCATAACTCTTTAGGACAATATTATATTTAAACTGAACTTTATATTTTAAAATATAAAGTTAGTGTAAAGTAGTGAAAAAATATATTACATTAATTTTTTTTGTAATTTCAATATATTTTTTAAGCAGTATTATTTCTATTTTCTCTCATAGTCAAATTTTCAAAGCAACTTCTTATATAATATATACTTATCAAAAAGTTCAATGAATACTTATTATAAAAAAAAAGTAGACAATTTTTATAATTATGTTATAAATATATAGTATAGAGTTAGTTCATTGGGGGTATGGTGATGAAGTTGCTAAATTTATTATTTGGATGGGTATTTACAATAGTCCGCAGTATCAGTATAAAAGTTAAGATAGTGCTGCTTGTCTTTTTCCCAGCAGTTGGCATCATTGCATTTTTTTCTCTGGTATTTTATGATACATATGACTATTTAGTATTCAATAAAAATATGACAAGTATTATCAATCTTTCCAATAAAGTATCACTTGTTGCACATAATCTTCAAATAGAACGCGGTATGAGTGCAGGATATATGACTGATAAACTTGATGATACAAGAGCATTGTTAGATGAACAAAGAGAAACCTCTGATTTAGCTATACAGGAATATTATGAATTTGTAAATACTATGGATGCGGAAAAATATGATAAAATATATATGGAGCAGATAAACAAAATAAGCGGTAATCTAAAAACAATAATTGAATTTAGGAATAAAATCAATAATTTTTCAGTTAGTGGTCCTGAAGTAGTAAATTTTTATACTAATTTAATTGGCGACTTACTTCAATCTGTAGTTATTGCCTCAAAAATAAGCCCTGATAATGATATTACAAAAGTATTAATAGCATATTTAAACTTTATGTATGCAAAAGAATATACGGGGCAGGAAAGAGCAAACGGAAACATTATATTAAGGTCAAATGTTTTTTCTGAAGTGCAGTATTCAAAATTTGTGGCAACTATTGCTAAAAAAGATGTATACATGAACTACTTTTTTCAACTACTGCCTCATAATTACTCAAAAGCTCAAGAAATTATTGAAAATTATCATTTAACCGTTGAAGAAACAGGGGCTGTAATACTGGAATATGAAAAAGATATTATTACCAATGCAAAAAGTTTAAATTTTTCTGTTGAAGCTTCTCAATGGTTTTCAGATATAACAGCACATATTGATAATATGTATTTAGTTGAAGAAATTATTGGAGAACTTGTAAATGAAGTATTGTATATTAATATTCATAAAGGTAATCTTAAATTAATATATTTGATAGTATTTTTTGTTTTTGGCTTAATATTTAATGTTGCTTTTGCACTTATAATAGCATCTGATTTTATTATTAGAATAGATAGAATAAAAAAATATCTTACAAATGTTGCTGAGCATAAAAATTTATCAGAAGAATTAGCATTGTCTTCAAAAGATGAAATAGGTCATATTGCTGCCTCCATTAATGATTTTATTGTTTTCATTAAGAAAATATTACTTTCACTGCAAGATCAAAGTGAAGCTAATATGAATATTGCTGCAAAATTAGTTAATGCATCAACAGCCGTTACAAATACACTTGCAAACAGCGAACAGCTGGCTCACAGTAATATTGATATAGGTATGGATATTGGTAAAATTTCTGAAGATAATATTGAAGAATCAAAACGGACAATGGATTTAATGGTAGAAACTCAGAATGAACTTACTAATATGCAGAAACTTATTGATACATTAAGTCAGGAAGTTGAAGCTGAAAGTAAGGTAGAAAATGAAATAGCAAATAATATTAATGAGCTTGTAAGAGAAGCCGAAGATATTAAAACTGTTTTAACAGTTATAGATGAAATAGCAGACCAGACTAACCTTTTAGCATTAAATGCTGCAATTGAAGCAGCTCGTGCTGGAGAGCATGGCAGAGGGTTTGCAGTAGTTGCAGATGAGGTAAGGAAACTGGCAGAAAAAACACAATCCTCACTTGGAGAAATTAATAATATTATTAATACAGTTCTGCAGGGTATTATTAATGCAAGCAAAACGATTACTGCCAATTCAGAAGAAATTTATAAAATGGTAGAAACTGCAGATGTTGTTCGCAGAAGTGCAGTTGAAATGGCTGGAAGTATGCAGGAAGTGGCAAAAGTGGCAGAATCTTCTATGGAAAGCTCTGATAGTATTGATGGTAAATCAAAAGATATGATAGAAGGACTTGGTGAAATCAACGGAGCTATTGCAGAAATTGGTCAGCAAATGACAAGTATGCATTCCTATGCTGACGAAATAGAAAACCATGTTACCGAATTACGAAACGCATTGTCTGTATTTAAACTCAATAAATAGTTATTAGAAGATATCCGCCCCATTATATAATAAAAATAATGGGGCTTTATATTTATAAGTTAACTGTATTATTGTTCTGTAGAAAAAAGTTGTAATAATGTATAATAAAATTAATGACTTATTAATAACAAGGTGTAGTGATGATGAATAAAGAAGTAATAGAGTTTATTGAACATAATCCAATATTAATGCTTGCAAATATAGGACTGGACGGGCTTCCTAAAATAAGACCTATGATAACTCTTGGATTTTTTAAAGGAACACTATGGTTTGCAGTTACTGAACGGAAACTTGTATATCAGGAACTTCAAAAAGATAATAATTTAGAATTATGTTCAGTTACTTTAAGCAGATGGATAAGGATAAAAGGAAAAGCCATTTTTGAGCAGGATAAAGCACTCATTACACATGTTTTAGAAAATTCTGATATAATGGATAAATTTTATAAAAATAAAAATGAAACAGATGAAAATGTAAAAATTTTTTTTATTGAAATAGAGTATGGAGTATTATCTGATTTTGAAAGAGATTTAAAAATAGAATTTTAATGTTATGTTTATCAAATAGATTTTTCACCTTTATAATCAGACTCAAAATGACTTATACATAAGTTTTTTGGGTAAGCCCAAAACGAATAAAAAACACCTTCCCGTATTAATTTAATTATAAGGGAAGGGCGTTGGGAATAGGTATGAGAAATATATTACTAATCTATTAAATGTATCAAATGACCATATCCTTGAGCTTCCATTTCTTCTTTTGGTATAAATTTTAATGAAGCACTGTTAATGCAGTAACGCATACCGCCTTTATCTTTTGGTCCGTCATTAAATACATGACCTAAATGAGCATTACCTGCTTTACTTCTTACTTCTGTTCTAATCATACCATGGCTTGTATCTCTGTTCTCTTTTAAATCAGTGCCATTTATTGGTTTTGTAAAGCTTGGCCATCCACTTCCAGAATCAAATTTATCTTTTGATGAGAATAAAGGCTCACCTGTTGTTATATCAACATAAATACCTTTTTGCTTATTATTCCAGTATTCGTTTTTAAATGGAGGCTCTGTACCGTTATTTTGTGTAACATTATACTGCATATCTGTTAAAGTAGTTTTTAATTCTGTTTTACTTGGAGCATTATATTCTTTTTTGTTATCTCCAGCTGCATTTATGCTTGTATCTACTGCTTTTGCAGCATATTCAAATTTATCTTTACCTATATGGCAGTATCCTGAAGGGTTTTTATTTAAATATTTCTGATGATATTCTTCTGCTTTATAGTAGTTTATAATTGGCATAAGCTCTATTGCAATTGTTTTACCTTTATACTGAGCAGCTAATTTTTGCAGTGATTTTTCAGCCACTGATTTATCTGCTTCATTAATATAATATATACCTGTTCTATACTGTGTGCCTCTGTCATTACCCTGTTTATTTACTGATAATGGGTCTATCACTTTATAATACATATCCAGTATAAATTGCAGGCTGACTACTTTTGGGTCATAAACAATATGCACTGTTTCCGCATGATTTGTATTTTTATATATTATATCTTCATAAGTTGGATTTTCTGTGTATCCATTAGCATATCCAGCATCTGTTGAAATAACGCCTTTTATTGATGCAATATATTTTTCCACACCCCAGAAACATCCACCTGCTAAATAAATATCTTTATAATCTTTTTTCATATCTGTTTTTAACCTTTCTATATTAGAAGGCATATTTTTTATATCCATTGCTACAGCCATCCCGTTTTTGTATAATAAAATTGTTACAGCTGCAAGGAGAGCTAAAAATAGTACTGCCAATTTTTTCATAAAATCTCCTTGTAATTTTATGATAATCTTATATACTGCAATAAAATGTTTGAAAACTTTTTAAAAAAATATCTACATAATTTATACATAATAATAGTAATAGTTACTATTTTTGTTTAGGTGGAATATGAAAAAATTTATATATTTATTTGTATTATTTATTACAGCCTGTGGTGGAGATATTGTTTCAGATAACAGTTCATCATTAAATGGTTCAGGCATATATACTGCACCAATTTTATCAGGTGATTATGTGGAGAAGCCTGCGACAAGCATAGTAGTTAAAAGTAACAGTTTTTCAGATGATACTAATTCACTAATAGAGCTTTCTCCAAATGTTTCAGCACTTGTTGAAGCTGTGCTGCAACCTGCTGCAGTGAAAAATGCTTCTTTTTTTGAAGTAACAAGTATGCAGAAAAAAGATTTCTTGACAACTACATCATGCCATACAAGTCTGCCATACAGCACATGTTCTACAACATTTACATATAATCCATACTGCAGCGGCACAGATTTTACATATATTAAATTGCAGGCAGATAAAAGCACCCCAGTAATTATAACTGTTGCAGGTCATTCTGACACATTTGCAGATAACTGTTCTAAGTATCAGCTTGATAATGTTACATTAAGCACAGATAAAGCAAGCCATCGTTTTACATATTCTGGTGAAACATTTTATTTTACCTTAAAAGCGGATAAAGAGATACCAGAAGGTTTTTCATACAGCACAAATGGTGCATTAAATGGATTTTATTATTCATTTTCATGCTTTTCTGGTAATAATACTTGCACTGGATTTGCACAGTTTTTAGGAAAAGTGGGGTATTTTGCATGTAAAGGAGAATCAACTCATTCTTTTAAAATATATGCAGATCCATTTTCTACAAAAGGTCATACACCTGTTACTATTACTCTTTATGGGGCAGGTATTGGCAGAGATGAAAATTATCCCTGCCAAATGAAGTAAAAAATTATTAAGTAAATAATCATAAAAGCCGATAAAAGATATAGTAATATATTTATTATATCTGCATGGACGCAGTAAGCATTTAAGCATGGAGGCTTTTATGGATTTATTTATACCTTATATAACAGTGCAGCCTGCAAGCCCTGTAAATGACAGTATTGAAACAAAACCAGCTTACAATACAATGGTTGTTCCCCAAAACAGCGAATTTCAAAAAATATATTTTGAGGAGCTTGCAAGAAAATGCTACGAAGAAGATAGTAATTTTAATGCAATATCAAGTATGGCTCGTATTCATTATGAAGAATATTACGGTGGCGGCTCTACACCTTTAAAAAGATGGAAAATATATTTTTCTAAATATAATATATTAGTAAATATTGAAGATAATAATGGTCAGCTGCATATTAAAGCTGCATAGATAATATTATTAAGCAGTAAATAATAAAAGTGGTAATAATCCCTGTATCAAATATTATGCGAACCAAAATTTTTGGACAGATTTGACATTATACAGTTTGAGTTCTGTATTTTACAGGACTCAAAGCCATTTAATCTGTATTTAATTTTCTCATTATTATAATAATTTATATATTTATCAAGTTCTATTTTAAATTATTCAATTGATTTAAACTTATGGTTATAAAAAAATTCATTCTTTAAAGTTTCAAGGAAAACTTTCCATTATAGAATTGTCTAAACAGTTACCCTTTCTTGACAGACTTTGTATAATTTTAT
>CAJUJZ010000132.1 GCA_910586745.1 uncultured Mucispirillum sp.
TGAAAAAAGAAAATATATTTTTTGCATTTTGGGCAAAAGGTATAAAACTTTGTAAAAACTCTTTATTATCGCTTTTAAATACAGCTGTTATCTCTTCGTTTGTAAGCTTATTTACTGCTTTTTTTAAATAAAAAGCCCTAAGCTCAACTGGCATAATTTTTTTATCAGTATCTATTAATAAGTCAAAAAAGTTTGATACTGCATAAGGCTCTACATATTTAAAACCAAAGTTTGCCATATACCTAAGGTTTCTTTCTGTTGGAAGCACAAGGCATGTGCTGCAGTCTTTCGTGTCATATTTTAAAGCAAGATTAGAAATAAAAGAGTAGGGTGTAGTGTTTTCTGGAATATTAAGGCAGCTTATCATAGTTTATCCTTATTTTAATGTATTAACTGCCGTCATATAAACATATTCGGCAGTATAAATTATGCTTTATCTTATATTATGTAATATATGCGACAATATGTGTCGCATATATTCAGGCTGTAGAAAATATATTAAACATAAAAATAGATGCAGTATAAACTTATTTCATACCCATAAGCTGTAAAAGTTTTTCTTCACAAGGGCTTTTTCTCATAAAGCTTATAAAAAGCTGCTGCATAGTATCTGAGCCGCCTTTTTCTAATATATTCTTTTTAAAGCTTTCTGCAATTTGTTCATCAAATACACCTTTTTCGCTGAAAGCAATATAAGCATCAGCAGAAAGCATTTCTGCCCATTTATAGCTGTAATATCCAGCAGAATACCCGCCGCCAAAAATATGACCAAAGCCATTTTCAAATATTACATAATCTGGCGGAGTAATAACTGCAGTTTCTTTTCTTGTTTCTAGTATAATATTATGCACCTGTTCATAAGTATAAGCATTATCGTATATAGATAAGTCAAATATACCAAACTCAAGCTGGCGGACTAAAAACATACCAGACTGAAAATTTTTATTATCTATTAGTTTTTTAATTAATTCATCAGGAATTATTTCACCAGTTTCATAATGGCGGGCAAATAATTTTAATACTTTTTCTTCATAAGCAAAGTTTTCTAAAAACTGTGATGGAAACTCTACAGCATCCCATTCTACACCATTAATGCCTGATACATCACTTTCTTTGCATTTAGAGAAAAGGTGATGTATTGCATGTCCTGCTTCATGAAAAAGAGTATGCACATCATCATGGCGTAAAAGGGAAGGCTGACCTTCTTTTGACGGTGGAAAGTTAGCTGCTATAAATGCATCTGGAAGATGAGTATTGTTTTTATCATCAATTCTGCCAGTATGCCAGTTATTCATCCATGCACCGCCTCTTTTTTCTGGTCTTGCTTCTAAATCAATATAAAGCCTTGCAAATGGAGTATTATTCATATCTAAAAGATTGAAACATTTAGCTGTTTTATGCCAGAGTTTTATATCTTTTACTTCCTGAAAGTTAATATTAAAAAGTTTCTGCAGGAAAAGGAAAAGACCATGTACAACATTTTCTTTTTCAAAATACGGTCTGAAAAGTTCACTGTCAAATCCAAGCACTTCTTTTTTCAGCAGGTTTGAAAGATAGGCTGTGTCATAGCTTTCTACTTTATCTATACCTTTATCTTTTGCAAAAGTTGATAATTCTTTTAATTCCTTTTCTGCATAAGGTCTGCCTTTTTTACCTAAATTTCTTAAAAATGCAAGAGCTTCATCAGCACTTGGGCAGCTCATAGTTTCATTACGCATTTCTCTGTAATTTTTATAGCCTAAAATATGAGCTTTTTCGTGTTTCAGTTTTAACATTTCTTCTATTACAGGGCTGTTGTTTGCTGCTCTTGTCATATATGCTTTATATACTTCTTCTCTTAACTCTCTGTCTTTACAGTATGTCATAAATGCGATATATGATGGTGCCTGTAAAGTAAATTTGTAACCCTGCTGCACTTTTGCTGCCATTTTATCACTTTCCGGCATATCTTTTATGTGTGTATCATCTTTTAAAATGATTTCAAAAGCATTAGTGGCATCAAGCAGGTTTTTATTAAAATTATCAGAAAGTTCTGAAAGTCTTGTATTTATTTCTATTAATCTTTTCTTTTTATCATATTCTAAATGAACACCGCCTAATTTAAAAGCTTTCAGACTGTCTTTTATCACTTTTTTCTGCTCGTTTGTTAAATCCTGCTGAGTACTTATTTCTTTTACAGCTTCATATATTGCTTTATTCTGGTTTAATTCTGAAGCATAAATACTTAATGGTTCTAAGCATACAGAAAAAGCTTCCCTTGTTTCTGGGCTGTCGCATACTGAATTTAAGTGTGAAACTGGTGTAAAATAATCATTAAGACGGCACTCAAGCTCCATAAGTGGACGCATAAAGTTAAGATATGTCTTTTTTTCTATTTTTAAAAGTTTTTCAATTTCGTCCTTATTGCTTTTAATGATCTCTGTAACATTCTCCAGCGAATTTTTTGTACAATCTAATGGAAAATCTATAAACATATTTTTCTCCTAATAAATATTATCTATTTTTTTAAGTGCAGCATTATATATGCTTTCTCTTTCTTCTATCATCTGTCTTAAGTGAAAATAAGAATAAGGCAGGCAAAGCACTATTGCTGATGTAGCATTATCCTTTGAATCTGTATGCAGGCTTGTAATAATAACTTTTGTAGTTAAATCTTTTGCTGCACGAATTAGCGTTATATCATTATCTTCAATAGAGCTTATTATAACATTTACTCTTGCACTACTGCCAGTAGGAATATATGGCTCAATTTTTTTAGAAAAAGCTTTTGAGCGTGCAAGAAAAGTATCTGATGTAGTAAAAAATTCTGTTTCACCTGAAAACTGTAATATGTTAAATGGTGTTTTGTTTTCTATAGTGAATGCAATCTGTATAATATTATCATCACCAATATTTGCATTAATATCTTTTATAATAACATCTTTTGCATACTCTTTTGTGTTTTTAAATGTTTTTTCTATATTATTAAGCATTTTTGTAACATTTCTGTCACGCTCCATATCTTCATCAAGCTTATTTTTTAATATTTTTTTATATTCTGATATAATCTGCTCTGGAGTCTTGCTGTTTAGTCTTTTATATAAGTTTTCTGCTATAGCTGCTTCTTCACCAGATAAAATATAACCTTGAGATGAGGCATCTGGTAAATAAACTGATATTGGACCTTTAATATAGGAACATACAGTTGAATTAATCTGAGCACATACTATATTTATTTTATTCTGTAAATCATAAAAATCTTCCGCCTGAATAGGCACTGCCATAATATTTACTTTTTCTTTCTGACAGCCTGTAAGAATAAATAACACTGCAGATATGATTATTATAATTTTTCTCATAATATCCTCAAAATAAAATACTTAAAATCATAATTTACCATAACAAAAGCATATAAATCAAGGATTATATATTTTTAGATTGGTTATTGTGTTGTTTTCAATACTTTATACTGCATATAAATAAAGTTATAACTATCATTACTGCCACACAACTCATAAAGTAAATTTTTGTTATTTTATTTCTTATGCTTAATTTTTTTAAACATTCACTATTTTTCTACACTCCAGCAGCTTGCTGTCAATCAGACAAGCTGACAGCAAAACCTGTTAAGCCTTTTTATAAAAATTCATCCTTGAATTTTTATAACCACGCATAGACGAAATAAATTTGTTTATACTTGCATAAAAAATAATCCTGTATTTTTTTCAAAAAAAACAGCTCATAAGAAATTAAGTCGCAAAAATAATAAAATAATATGGAGCAGCTGCTTAATTTGGTAATATAACTAAAAATATTTAATTTAAATATTTTTAGTTATTAGCTAATTAATAATAAATTTTGATTATTTAATTTTAATCTCTTGACAATATGGTATATACTTATTACATTATCTTTGGCACTCACAGAGATTGAGTGCTAATAATTTTAAAATTATATTAATTTTAGGAGATAGATTTATGTCACAAACTATGGAGTTTAAAACAGAAGTATCTAAGTTATTAGATATTGTTATTCATTCCCTTTATTCTAATAAGGATATTTTCTTAAGGGAGCTTATATCTAATGCAAGTGATGCAGTAGATAAAATCCGCTATGAAGGCTTAACAGACCAAAGCAAATACGAAAATGACACTGACTGGAAAATAAAACTTACACCTAATAAAGCAGCAGGCACACTTACTATATCAGATAATGGTATAGGTATGGATTATGATGAAGTTATCAATACTCTTGGCACTATTGCAAACAGCGGCACAAAAGAATTTATGAAAATGTTAGAAGAAAAGAATGCTAAAGATGCAGTGGAGCTGATAGGTCAGTTTGGTGTTGGTTTCTATTCTGCATTTATGGTGGCAGATAAAGTTACTGTTATCACAAGAAAAGCAGGGCAGGAAAAAGGTGTTAAATGGGAAAGTCAGGCAGCAGGCACTTTTGAAATAGGGCAAGCTGTTAGAGCAAACCGTGGAACAGATATTATTCTGCACTTAAAAGAAGATGATAAAAAATATCTTGATGAGTGGACATTAAGAGATTTAGTTTCAAAATATTCTGACTATATAGAGCACCCAATAGTTATGGATGTGGAAAGACCTAAAAAAGATGAAGAAGGCAAACCTTTGGAAGAAAAAGAAATAAAAGAAGAAGTATTAAACTCAAGAAAAGCTATATGGTTAAGAAATAAATCAGAAATTACAGAAGAAGAATATAATGATTTTTATAAACATATAACTCATGATTATTCTGACCCGTTAAAAACAATCCACTTTAAAGTGGAAGGTACTCATGAATTTGCAGGGCTTTTATATATACCAAAAATGAAACCTTTTGATATTATATATAAAGAATATAAATCAGGTCCTATGCTCTATGTAAAAAGAGTGCAGATTATGGAGCACTGCGAAGAACTTTTCCCACCTTATTTAAGGTTTGTAAAAGGTGTTGTAGAATCAAATGATTTACCTCTTAATATTTCAAGGGAAATTCTGCAGAATAATAAACTAATTGAAGTTATGCGTAAAAATATCACTAAAAGAGTGCTTGATGCCTTAACTGAAATGAAAAATAAAGAATATGATTTGTATGTATCATTCTATAAAGAATTTGGCAGAATCTTAAAAGAAGGTCTGCATTTTGAATATGATAAAAAAGAAAATATTGCAGATTTAGTTTTAGCTGAATCTACTGCTGGAGAAGACGGCAAATATACTACTTTTGCAGATTATATAAGCCGTATGAAAGAAGGGCAGAACGATATTTACTATATCTTATCAGCATCAAGAGCAGAAGCAATGGCAAGCCCATATATGGAAGGCTTAACTAATAAAGGCTATGAAGTGCTTATATTAACTGATGATATAGATGACATTGTTATATCTTCTCTTAGAGAATATAAAGGCAAACAGTTTAAATCAGTTGTAAAAGGCGATATTAATTTAACTGATGAAGAAAAAGCAGCAAAAGAAAAGAAAACTGAAGAATTAAGCTCTATTTTAGGCTTTATTAAAGAGCAGTTAAAAGATAAGGTTGCAGATGTACGCCTTTCAAGCAGGCTTACAGACAGCCCAGTATGTTTAGTTCGCGGCGAAACAGATTTTGACCCACATATAGAGCAGATTATGAAAGCTATGGGGCAGGCTTATATGGCTGCAAAACGCACTATGGAAATTAATGCAGAACACCCATTATTTATTAAATTAAATGAAGTGTTTAATGCAGATAAAGAAAACCCAGTGTTAAAAGAATATGTAGATTTGCTTTATGATGAAGCCTTAATATTAGAAGGTGCAAAACCAGTAGATGCAGGACTTTTTGCAAAAAGAGTAGCATCACTTATGATAAAAGGTTTAGAATAATAAATCATTTAAATAATTTTAAAGCCTGCTTTATGAGGCGAACCCAAATTTTTGGACAGATTTAAATTTATGCGGTTTGAGTTCTGTATTTTACAGGACTCAAGCCATTTAATCTATATTTAATTCTTTCATTATTATAATAATTTATGTATTTATCAAGCTCTATTTTAAATTCTTCAATTGATGTAAAAGTGTTATTATAAAAAAATTCATTTTTTAATGTTCCAAAAAAACTTTCCATTATAGAATTATCTAAACAGGTAAATTCTAAAAACGATTGCGAAAAAGTGAATAAATAAAAAAGTGGTTGTTA
>CAJUJZ010000133.1 GCA_910586745.1 uncultured Mucispirillum sp.
TTGATATATTAAATATCAAATATATATGAATATATAATTATTGTTACATACATTATTAAAAAAATTAAGAAAATTTAAAGGAAAATTTCTAATCATTTCCCATTAATTCTTTACATAATTAATAAATAAATTTATTATAACATATATAATATTTACAATATGGAAGATATGGAATAAGTAGAATTAAATGGTTATATAGTTTAATTAAAGATTAAAAATATTATTTAAAACCAATAATTTAAATTTATATTCTACACATTATTCGCAGATATTTTAATATTTGCAGCAATAAATATTTAAAATATTATAGATTAAAAATTATTCTTTTCTAATTGGTAAATGAAAAAATATCCAATATATTTTATGCAATCATAAAGAAGCATATGTAATAATATTTCTATGCTGAGATAATATGAATTTTATTATATATATCTTATAATAAAGAAAGGTAGTATTTATGGGATACAGGAAGAATATAATGATTGAGCAAGGAGAAAGAGGTTATGGTGAGGTACCTAATAAATATGTATGTTACAAATGTTTTAAAGAAGATGGTATTCGGAATTATATAAAAAATAATGGCGAAAGGTATACCTGTTCATACTGTAAACAACAATACAAAGCAGTCCATTTAGAGAAAATAATTAAGCATATAATTGATTCATTACATAGTGAGTGGAAAGATCCTGTGAATAATTCACCTTATGAGAGTAAAGAGGGAGGATATATTAATAATTATCTGTATGATACTTATGATTTACTTCTATATGAAGAGCCGATTAATGTTAATGATATTGAATTATTTAATGATATTGTAAATGCAATTACACAAGAATTATGGGCAAGGGATTTTGCAGTGCCATTTGAAGATGAAGAATTAAAGTATGAATGGGATTCGTTTATTAAATATGTACAACATAGGATGCGATTTGGTGTTTTTTGCAAAGATAAGATTTTATATCCAATTAAGGAAATAGTTCATATTATTGAGAAGCTTAATATGGAAACAATTATGCAACCTATAAAAATATATAGAGTAAGGGGTTCTAAAGATAAGTCGGATTTTAGTGATGCTAAAAAAATGGGTACTGTACCACCAAAAGATGCTATACAAGCAAATAGAATGAGTCCTGCAGGAATTGCAATGTTTTATGGTGCTTTTAATAAAAAAACCGCATTATCTGAGATTGATTATGGAAATATAAACTATGTTCATTATGCTACATTTGTGCCATCAAGAGAGATGGTACTAATTGATTTTTCAAAAAAAATGGTTATTCCGTCAATTTATGATGAGAAGAGCGGTAAACTAAAAAAATATTATAGATTTATGGATTCCTATATTAATGATTTTAGGAAACCAATTAACAGAGATGGTAGTGAACATATAGGATACATACCTACACAGATAATCACTGAGTATTTGCGATATAACTATAAAATAAATGGTGAATCTATTGATGGAATAATTTACAATAGTTCAGTATGTAATAATGGTAAAGCAATAGTGTTGTTTGTTGATAATAAAAATTGTATTAATGAAAATAATATAGATATCATATCTAATGAAAGTAATTTATATTTAAAAATGGTTGATTATAAAATAAAGAAAATAACACATAAAGTTTAAGAATATTGTATGAAACATATATTTACTTAACCCCAATAAGATAAAAACAGGATATTTTATCCTCCCTATTCGGTCAGTCAGGCTTTAGGATAAAGCCCTTTAGTAAACCGCTGATGCGTTGTTTAAAAAATTCAAGGATGGATTTTTTAATAAAAGTTTAATATGTTCTTCAAGTCCACAACTATTAGTTATTAATAACAAAAAAAGCAGGATAAACCCTGCCTTTTTTGTTCTTATACCGAAGAGGGGACTTGAACCCCTACGATTAGAAACCGGCGGATTTTGAGTCCGCTGCGTCTACCATTCCGCCACTTCGGCATATATATTATATTAATGATTAAACATAAATTATATGCATTTGTCAATACTTTTAACTTTATTCTTGTTCATCTGCAATATTAATGGCTTCTTTTGCAAGCTTATCTGCCATATCGTTGTATATATCTCCAGAATGACCTTTCACTTTTACAAAAGAAATATTAATTTTTTCAGATACATCATCAATAAATTTTTTATAATTGATTGTGCCTTCCTGCTTCCGTTTCCATTCGCCTTTTGCCCAGTGTGCTATTCCTGAATAATCATGGTGTAGTGTTATGCTTTTATATCCATTTTCTACTGCCCATTTTACAGATACAGCAGCTGCAAAAAGTTCGCCTGCCACATTACGCATATCAATATATTTTTTACTGCTGCCGTTTATTGTGTGTATTATTTCTCCATTATACAAAATAACAGCTCCATAACCAGTTTCCTGTTGTTTGGTGGAAAAACTGCCGTCAATATAGGCATGCAGTCCATTTAAATCATTATTTATTTCATTATTAAGGTTTTCTGTAGACAAATATTTTTCTGCCTGATTTAGTTCTTTAAATTTTTTAAATTCTGCACCAGAAAAACCAGTAATATGTTTTTGACATTCTGCCCAGCTTTCAAATATTCCAGTTTTTCTGCCTTTTTTTACTGTATAATACATTATTTCAATAAACCAATTAAGAATAAATAATTTGATACATATAATTTACACAGCTTCATAAGCACCAGTAAAATATGCTATAAGTAAAACAGCAAATACTGCCACTGCTAAAAAAATTATAAATGTGCGTGTATAGCTGATATTAGTTGTAGAGTTTCCAAAAATAGGGTTATTAGTTTTATTTCTGCTTATCTTATAAGGGTAAGTTTTTTTTCTATTACCCTTCCAGCCAGTATGCATTGTTGTGTTATCTTGATTACTGCCTTGAATAACAACATCATCATTATTCTGATTTTGTTTTTTGTTTTTTGATTTAGAAGCAGAATAAAGTGTTATACCAATAAATACTGCAAGATATATAAGTAGTTCTATAAAATCAACTGCATTAGATAATAGTTCCATAATACCCTCTTTAAAAAATAATACTTTAATTTATATAATTATAAAATCTTTTTCAAGTATTAAATTTATTTCAACAGTTTAATTATATATTAAATTTATTGATAAAAAATACAATATATATTATATTATTTGCAAAATATATTTGGAGGGCTTGATGCATAAGTATCTTGGTGTGTTGTTAATAGTTATATCTATGGTTATAACTGGCTGTGGAGAAAGCATATATTCAGGAGCAGAAAATACCAGTTCTAAAGAAGCCGCAATAGATGATTTTGATTTTAGTTTTTTAAAAAATGAATGTGGAACTATTATTGAGCGTTATGATGCGTATTTTCATTCTGGAGTAACACTTAGCGAAGATGATTTATATAGATATGTAAGTGCAGTGCTTGCCTGCAGTGGTTTTGATATAGTAAAAGGACTTGATAGTATACTGCAGACTGGTGGTAATGATATTTATGAAACTGCAGCAGCTGTTATTGGTCATAAAGTGATAGATATTAATACAGCAATGTATCTGCAGAAGCAGTATTCAAAAGCCATTAATATATGTATTGATTATAAAGCTGAGCTTGCAAAAGATAATATTACTTTAAATAATAATAATACTAACCTTACATTATGCGGTCTTGCAGGCACTATGGGAACAATAGTAAATCTTAGTGCTATGCTTTTAAATGCCAGTGGCGGTGGTGCTAATGTTTTAGAGCTTACAGAAGCAGGGCTTACAGATTTTGGCACTCAGGTAAATCCAACAATAGTCGGTCAGAGTTTATCATCATTTTTGAAACAGTATAACTTATTTCTTGCTGATTTAGACAGCGGACTTATACTTTCAGAAGATGCTGCAAAATTACTTGGTGATTTGCTGGGGCAGGATAGTTTCAGCAGTGTTTTAGGTGAGCTTGCAGCAAGTCTTAAAGACCCTGCAGCAAATGCAATTACAGAAGACAGCCTTATAAAATATATTTCAGATTCTCTTGGCATAGAAATACCAGAAACTATATTCCCAGAAATTCCAGCTCAGCCGTAAATATATTATTTATAAAAGATAAATAAAATATGAAAAAAAGAAGCCTTTCTGCAGTAGCAGAAAGGCTTTTGATTTTATAATACAATATTTTCTTGATATTCGCCAAATATTTCTTTTAAAGCATTGATTGTCTCGCCAAGAGTAGCATAAGTTTTAACTGCATTTAAGATTTTTGGCATTAAGTTTTCGTTTGTTTTTGCAGCTGCTGTTAATTCAGCAAGAGCTTTTTTAACTGCATCATTATCACGAGTTTCTCTTAATTTTTTAAGTTTAGCTTTTTGGCTTACTTCAACAGAAGAATCAATTTTTAAAAGACCTTTAGGTGGTTCTTCATCTATATGGTATTTGTTAACACCAACAATAATTAATTCTTCTGTTTCTATAGCTTTTTGATATTCATAAGCACTGTTTTGGATTTCTCTTTGTGGGAAGCCCTGTTCAATAGCACGCATCATACCGCCAAGGTCATCTATTTTCTGGATATATTCAAATGCGCGTTTTTCTATATCATCAGTCATAGCTTCTACCATATAAGCACCAGCAAGTGGGTCAATAGTATCTGCTGCACCAGATTCGTTTGCAACGATTTGCTGAGTTCTTAATGCGATACGAACAGATTCTTCTGTAGGCAGAGCAAGTGCTTCATCGTAAGAGTTAGTGTGCAGAGACTGTGTGCCGCCCATACAAGCTGCTAATGTTTGCAGTGCAACACGCACAATATTATTTTGCGGCTGTTGTGCTGTTAATGTAGAGCCAGCAGTTTGAGTATGGAAACGAAGCATAGTAGATTTTGGCTTTTTAGCTTTAAAGCGTTCTGTCATAATTTTTGCCCACATTCTTCTAGCTGCTCTGAATTTTGCCACTTCTTCAATAAAGTTATTATGACAATTAAAGAAGAAAGAAAGTCTGCCAGCAAAATCATCAACATCAAGCCCTGCCTTAATAGCTGCATCAACATAAGCAATACCGTCTGCAAGAGTAAATGCCACTTCCTGAACAGCATCACTTCCTGCTTCCCTAATGTGATAGCCGCTGATACTGATAGTATTCCATAAAGGCACATTATCTTTACAGAAAGAGAAAATATCAGTGATTAATCTCATAGATTGAGTAGGTGGAAAACGGTATGTTCCACGGGCCATATATTCTTTTAATATATCATTTTGAATAGTTCCTGCTAATTTATCAGAAGAAACACCTTGTTTTTCACCAACTGCAATATAGCATGATAAAAGATATGAAGCTGTTGCATTAATAGTCATAGATGTAGAAACTTTATCAAGTGGAATACCATTGAATAATATTTCCATATCAGCAAGAGAATCAATAGCAACACCAACTTTACCAACTTCTCCTGCAGCCATATGGTCATCAGAATCATACCCTATTTGAGTTGGCAGGTCAAAAGCTACTGAAAGCCCTGTAGTTCCCTGATCAAGCAGATATCTGTATCTTTTATTAGATTCTTCTGCTGTTGCAAATCCTGCATACTGACGCATTGTCCAGAAACGACCGCGGTACATAGTAGGCTGTACACCTCTTGTAAGTGGATAAATGCCTGGGTAACCAAGTTTTTTTTCGTAATCAAAATCAGGAATATCTGCTGGAGAGTAGAAAGGTTTTACTTCATAGCCGGAAGTAGTTTTAAAAACTTTTTTACGCTCAGGAAATTTGCTGATTGTTTTTTCATACTGTTCTTTCCATTTTTCGTACATAGCTGACCTCGCTAAAATAATATTTAATCAATTATCATTAAATATTGCTTAAATTGCAATAATTATTTTTAAAAATTATGGTAATAACCGCAGTTTTTAATTTTATAACTGCTTTATGAAATAAACAACTTAATCATATATTAACATAAAAAATAGAAAAGTGGTAGCATAAATATAGTTAATACTGTGAAAATTTTTGGTAAATTCTAAAAACGATTGCAACATTTTAAGCAGAAGTTTTAAGTTCTCATAAAATATATCATTAGCCGATTTATAATTA